>JAQICU010000246.1 GCA_027858325.1 Candidatus Cloacimonadota bacterium | reverse complement strand
CGAGTAATCAGAATCAGAAATATCTGAGTTTTGATACATCTTCACTCCTGCATCTGCAGAAATTAGGAAATTTGATGTAATTCCGTAGCTGGTGCCTATATTGAACATTTGAGTAGCCTGAGAATCGATGTCACCTTTGAAAAGATTGTAACGAAAATCAAGATAGGGTTTTAGTTGACTCTCCAGAAGATCAAGTTCGCCTCTTATAAAGAGAGAATTATAATTTGAGCTTTCTTCAGATTCTGAAGTAATTATTCTGTTTTTATTCAATGTGAGAGTATAGGAAAACATAGTTGTCAGCGGTATTTGTTCAAAGTCGGTTTTTGCACTTAATGTAACATTATTCCTCTGATATTCAAATGAATTATTTGCATCGTCCTTATTTAATGAATTTGAGAAGATAACAGAAAAACGGGTTGGTGCATTGTTAATCTGCTTTACATAATATCCGGTTCCAAAACTTATTGAGGTAGACCGAATATCTACTGCGGTATTAGTACTAAGGGTATCGGGAACAAATCCATCCTCAGAACCACTTGTATTGATACTCAGATTGAAATAAATTTCATTATTCGGTTTGTACATTGCTTGTGTAAAAATTGCTGTTGATGATGAGGTACTGTCTTTTGTATCATCTACATTATCAGAAGCTAGATTAAACCCGAAATTCAATGCAAGTCTGTTGTTCATCAACATTAAATTATCGTTGAAGGATATGATCATTGCATCTTTTTGAAGATAATTCGTAGAAAGCGAGTTGAAACTCGAGCCTATATTCGTGAATGAAATATTCAGAAGATTCCTTAAGAAAAAAAGACGCAAATAGGATTTAATAGCAATACTAGCCATCCCAGGTTTATAAGGGATCATTGATTCATTTATGACAAATACACTCTCAAAACCCTGCGGGTCGATCGGGAGATCAATATCCGATGAATCTTCAACAGAAATCGCACCATCAATTATGTTATCATTGTACAGGCTCATGGCTGCTTCAGTTCCTACCACAAGCCGCTGATTCATCAGTGAAAGACGGAAATCAGTTCCAAACACAAGATTATCTTTTGGACTAATGTATAAGGTATCATTTAAGTTATAATATTGTTCATCTATTGAACCAATGTCATCTTTATTTTTTGCAAAACCAAATCCCATTACGAAACTTTGCGGGTTCCCCAGTTCCAACCGTACAGAATTATTTCTTTGCTTGAAAGTTCCGTATTTGGTCAGAATATCCTGGATCACTTTACCATCCACACTTCGTTTTGTATTACCATGAGTGAACAATAAGCGGAAAGAATCGAAGTAAAGCTTACCATGAATTCCCCGGACGTTTTTTCCACTGAGCAGAAAACTGTTCAGCTTTGGTGCATGATCTCCTATTGTTAAATTAAAATGAGGAACCTGAAATGCTAAACTATATCTGTTAACAGCTTGGGTTGAACTTGTTTCCAATGAAGAGAGATATATTTTAGATTTGAATCTTAGCCACTCATGAGAACCTTTCAAACTCAGTAGGAAATTTGCGGAACGAGCAGTATCATCATCTAGTGAATCATGTGATGTGTTCATGTAGCGCATAGAAAGGTGTGCTCTTCCGGAGAGATCAAGAGGAAGTTCATATCCTTTTGTTATAACTCTTGTGATCCATTGTTCAGATTCAACAGGGCTACCATCGAGTAATTTGGCATCAACATAATAAGCATGGACACCCGGTTTTGCATTAGTAACCTGATAAGTAATAACATTCGTGAATATTCTGGATTCAGTTGTAACATCCTTTCCATCGAAAAATATATTTATGGAATTATAATCAATTTCTTCGGAGACAGCAAAAATTGAAATTGCGATAAGAAAATTCTCGGTTACATCTGCATACTTGCCATCAGGCGATAAAAGCACAAAACCATCATTCACGTCCGAAGGGATATTAACTGTTATCCTTAAGGGGTTGAGTTCAGGTTGGGTTGAAGGGTACGTGATCAAATTCATTGTTCTACTATAAACTACAAAATAATACTCAGCGCTTGATGAATAATCTATAAACTCACTCATAACTGCAGAGAAATATGGATTAGATTCAGTACCTATTTCCATTTCTTTTTCCGAAAATACAGTTTCACCGGTTTGCCTGTATAAGATCATTACTTTCTCAATTTCAGTAAATCCCTCTCTGATCTCAAGATCAAGTTTTATTCTCTTTCTATTTTTGATATTCAACGGCTGTTCATGATTTAGAGAGATCTCTGAAAAAAGAGGTATCAGAATGAACAGTGAAAATATAAGTATGAAAATTTTCTTCATAATACCCTCTATTCAAATTCAATCTTGATCGTTCTCTTTTCTCCGCTTTCGTTTTCTAAATTGATATTTAGAGTTTCAGTTAATGGAACATCATAACCTTCCATCTCGCCATCTTCAATAACGCTCAAGATAATCTCATTTTCACCTGTAGAGTGAGCTTTCTGCCCTGCTCCAACATCAGCCTCTTCATCATCCTTCTTATTCTTAATGTTAACCACTCCTTCAAGAGTAAAGAGATCTGTAAAACCATTCTCATCAACCGAAAGAACAAATCTTGTTCCTTTAACAGAGACAACAGTTGTAGGAGTATCGACGACGAATTCACCTGTATTCTTGGATACTTTTGCCCACAATTCACCTAGTTTCACAGTGCTTTTTTTATTCAGTTTCCCATTTGTTTTTTTCGCATTTATCGTAAGTACACTGTTTGGGAAAAGTTTAACAACAGAGCTTCCATCAATGAATTTAACAACTGCAAAAGATTCATCTTTACTTTCTAATGTATCATTATTCTCAAGTTCTGTTCCATCCTTTGCCTTGATATTCTCTTCAGCATGAGTTAAAATGACATCACCCTTAACCTTTAAGGCAATTCCAACCGACTCTTGTGCGATTAGAGAAATCGTAAAAATAAATACAAATAATGTGACATATATTTTCTTTTTCATTATAAACTCCTATTCAATAATTATTTTAGTTGGTTCAATTTCACCGGATGAGATCTCTTCAAGCATATTCATAAGATCTTCAACCGAAATCTCTTGTCCTTTCCAAACAAGATTTTCTAATGTATATCCCCCTTCGAGTAAACTAATTACTTCTTCTGCACCTTCAATATCTAATTGATTTAGGAAATTAATAAGAATCTGCAAGCTTAGCTCTTCTGATGCAGCATCGGAAAGTTTAAACAGATACATTGTACTTTTGTATTCACTCTCTGATGCAGCAACAGGGCTTACTACTTTTGCAGAGATCTGCCAGGCATAAGTTTTATTATATTCAAATGTTGGTGCATTAGGTGGATATGAGTAACTAGTTCCTACAATACCTGTTTCAACAAAATGAGGTTCTAACATCTCGATCTCTTCAATTGTATCATACATTCCGTCCAATTCATAGATCTCAATTGTATACTCCTCAAAGTTGGAAAACCAAATAAAATTAGGATATTGTTCTGAAATATTGGTTACACCCAATCCTATAGGATTACCCGGAGTGATGAGAGAAATTGATATTGGTGACCGGATCACAACTATAGCAGTTACTAAATCAGAAAGTAGATAAGCAGAATCACCTGCATGACCTTCTTCATAAAGACCAATCTCAAAAATATAATTTCCATCCGGCATTCTTCCTGTATCAATGATCAGATCTTCAATATTATCCAGGAAATCGTCAAAAGTCTGGATAGTTGAGAAGCCCGTTGGTGAGGAATTTATGATATCGACACTACTCAGATTTACTGGAAACTGTCCTGGAGTATTCGGTGTCAGTGTAATCTCAGCCAGCTCATCCCTCCACATCATTTTACAATAAAGTACGGCATTTGATGGAGAAACTCCAGTTATATTAAGCGTAAAGAGAATCGGTTGTTGACCTGGCTCATCAGGATTGAAATTTGCCGGATACAGAACATTATATGTGTTCTGAGTTTGTGTTACACTTAAGTCATATTGTGCAAAAAGACTTAAAGACATTGCTAAAATTAGGACTATTAAGATTTTTTTCATTTTCTCCTCCAACTAAAAAAAAAATTAACGATTTAATGAAAGCTCAATGATCTTAATAAGAAGTTCCTTAAAACTTATGCCCGCTTCTTTGGCAGCCATCGGAGTTAAACTTAATAGCGTCATTCCGGGAAGAGTATTAACTTCAAGAAAGTAGAATTCTTCTCCATCATAGCGGAAATCAACTCTACCATAAACTTCACACCCGAACAGAGTAAAAACATCCAGGGCTTGTTTCTGAATTTTGTTTTTTTCTTCACTGGTAAGTTTGGCAGGAACCTCGTAGATCGTTTTACCTTTTGTATATTTACTTTTATAATTATACCAGCCATCATTAGGAATTATCTCAACTACCGGTAACGCTTCATCTCCCAATATTGTAACTGTAAGTTCTCTTCCATCAATGAATTGCTCTAATATCACCTTCTTGCTATATTTAAAAGCAAGCTTAATAGCCTCATATAATTCGCTTTCTTTGTTGATTATACTAATTCCAACCGATGATCCGGAATCATTGGGTTTAATCCCTATTGGAAAATCGATATTCTG
>JAQICU010000236.1 GCA_027858325.1 Candidatus Cloacimonadota bacterium | reverse complement strand
ATTCAAAACTTAATCTTAAATTTTAGGTAAGATTAATGTGTTGCTACTTTTGAAGTATTAATATTTTAGTTTCAGAAAAGCTTTGTCCTGAACTTGTTGAAGATGTGCCAGTCTCTAATTTATAAAAATATATTCCATTTGTTAATACTTCAGGGATCCAATTTATCTGATGATCTCCAATAAATTGATACTCATCTACCAATGTTTCTATTTCTTGTCCCAAATAATTGTATATTTTTAAGGATACATAAACGGATTTTGACAAACTATAATTTATAGTTGTTGAATAACTGAATGGATTAGGAAAGTTCTGACTTAGGGAAAATTCAGTTGGCAAAGGTTTGGATACGATAACATCTTCAGCATCCGTAGCTTTTCCCTTAGTAATAGTAACTTTATCAATTAAGGTTCCTGACATATTATAAGCATTCATATTCAGTAGGCTATCATTGATTTCAAATTTTGTGTAGTTCATAGTGCTCAAATTTTGTTCGATAAACCACTCACTCCCTGTTTCCTTGACAGGTGCACCATAAGAACCTGCAACAATCTGAAGCCTTCCTTCTCCGGGATTGCTTCCATATTTATCTACTGCGGAAGTTGTACTAATATTAAGATTAATAGGTTTTGTTCTAAGGTAATAGTGAGTATGTCCGCCCAGAATAACGTCAACACCATAATTATCAAAAGCTTTCCACCATGTATTTCGATAACTATTCATATCGTTGGCATGGCTTCCTGTAGTAAAAAATGGCTTGTGAAAAAACACGATCTTCCATTTTTTTGTGGTAGTAGCAAGCTCATTCAACAACCAAATATACTGACTAATAAAGTCTTCTTCGCTTAAAAGGCAGATGAATAATGTATTGCCAAATTCAAAAGAGTACCACCTCTCATTCTCTGGCATTACGAACTGATTAAGATAAATTGGGCTATATTCATGGTTCCCACCAGTATGATAAATTAAATTCGTTCCTAAAAAGTTTTTACCATAATCAAACCAATTAGTCCAATCTGAAGTAGAAGAACCTGAATTCACATGATCGCCCATAAAAAGGTGAAAATCCACCGATTCAGTAGCCAGTTTATTCGCTGAGAGTTGCCAGTCATCCATATACGTTCTACTATCGCCTCCGGCAATAAAAGAAAAGCTAGTTGAGTTTTGACTAACTGAAGTTTGAAATGTCTTATTCGAAGTCCATACACCATTGGTAAATATCGAATAATGAATTGTTGAAGAGGGATTTACAGTCGGGAATTCGTAATCGTATAAATATCCTTCATAATTGTTTCTAAGTTCACCAGAATATGTCCCTTGCTCATAAGAATCCGTATATCCCCACTTAATCTGGTCCGATGTCTCTGCGCTTTGCCATGAAACGACCAATCCATTTAAAGGATCACCGGTTGAGCCCCAATGGATATGTTTCTGGGCAAATAATAATTGATCACAGATAAAATTAAATAGTATTACAAAAACTAATTTTTTCAATTTTGCTTTAATATTTTAAAAAAGATAGCTGCAAGTTTAATTTTGCAGCTATCTTAATATTTAGGCTTTAAAGCCCATTAAGCTTGTATGATTAATAGGACTTATGTGAATGAATTTTAATTATAAATCCATATCATATACAATTGTTAATACAGCAGCATCATCTCCAGGATCTGCTTCGGCTTCTCTGCCTCCAGATGAGCTTGTTTCATCAACAGTAGTGCCACTTGGTTTAAGAATAAATACCATACTATTTCCTGATACCCAATCTCCTCTATTTACAATTGTTTGCACAATATTTACTAAACTTGGAGTTTGTTGAGCTGGACCAGCATCTCCCTTATTTACCCATTCAGGAATATCCCAAACAGTATTTTCAGTGGTTCTTGACCTTGAGGTTATATTATATGGAACATTCGTGAAAACTAATGCATTTCCATTATCTTCTCCATAAATGGTCATCTCTGCAGGGTCTGCACCAGTGTTGTCACATTCAAACTGAATACTTGCTGACAAAATGTTAACACCTGCTGGAATATCAAGATCGATAAATCTAACACCTACTGTTTGTACTCCTTGTTCTATACCGTCTTGAGTCCAAGTATCATATTCTCCAAGCTCCAAGTCGCTACTCTCAAGTGCCATAGCTCCATTAAGTGCTCCTTCTTCGCCATCATCTTCATCTGTGGCGATTGTTGCGGTTACGGTGTATGATACAGTTACTGTAAATAAAACACCATTCGACTCTTCATCTCTGGTTACGGTGACGTTACCAGTACTAGCACCAGCGGGTACAGTAGTTGTAATAGTTGTAGCTGTTGATTCTGTTACTGTAGCTTGAACGCCATTAAAACGTACTTCATTTTCCATAGGCGTAGTGCTGAAGTCAGTCCCAGTAATTATTACAGTTTGACCTATTTTACCAGTAATAGGATCGAGAGTAGAAATTGTTGGTATAATAGGTTGCATTACTGTATATGGAAGTCCGTTTGAGACTAAACCATCTGAAGTTACAGTTATGTTACCGTCAGTTGATCCTTCTGGCATAATCGCTATGATCTCTGAAATATTTGCAGATGTTATTTCTGCATTTATCCCATTAAAGCTTACCGCATTATCTGCTTTAGACGAAAAGTATTTTCCGGCAATAGTAACTTCCTTGCCTATTAGAGCACTACTTGGTGAAATACTTGTAAGAGTCGCTGCAGCACTATCGTCCCAGATCGTAGTTTCATCTGTTTTATCACATGATCCTATAAATCCAACAAAGGCTAAAACACTCATAAATTTGAGCACTTTTCTTGTATTTGTTATTATTTTTTTCATAATCTGTTTTTTTTATTAATATCCAGGATTTTGCTGAATAGGATTTATATTAAGTTCTGCTAGTGGAATGGCGAAAACAACCTGATAATCATCAAATGGTATATGCATGCGAGCTGTTGGAACACCTGCTTGTGTTGCTCTAGTAGTAACACTTCTAATAATGTCTCTTTTGTTTCTGATTAGATCAAAAAAGCGATGCCCTTCTCCTGCTAATTCTTTTCTTCTCTCCGTTAATACTCTGTCGAGTGTTACATCTGCAGAAGCAACTGTAGCGGCCGGATTTGCACGCTCAACAATAGCATTTAAAAAACCTTCAGCACCTGTTCCTCCACCTTTTACAGCAGCCTCAGCAGCTATTAGGTAAAGTTCAGACAGGCGGAAAATTGCTACATTACTTGTTTCTGCATTAGAGGCCAAATCTCCTCCAGCTTCGAAATGATTCACAATAACAGCTTTTGTATTTCCTTTACCAGGATATTTTAAAATTCTGCCATAAGTTGTTGGATCGCCCATTACACTGAGTTGATCAATATAGAGCATTCCATTGCGAATATCATCAGGATCTGAATTCATTAAATCTATTAAATCCTGAGACGCAATAAATTGACCATATCCTTCAGGGTCAGAGAGGTTGTTAATGGCTGAACCACCTCCATTATCAGCTTGATTATTTACACAAGAAAAAATTGATTCTGAAGTAAAATCGCTTGCCCAAGAATCAACATATTCAGCTCCTGACAATAGAGTATAAGGTCCATTATTTATTACGTCCACTGCTGTTGTATAAGCATTGGTATTATCTTCTTTATATAGATAAACTCGTGCTAATAATGTTTTAGCAGCCCAAGAATTTATTTTTCCGCCTTTTTTTGCGTCAGATAATAATGGAATTGCAGTTGTTAAATCAGAGATAATTTGCGTATACACTTCTGCTACAGTACTCCTTGCAACTTTTGCATCAGGTACTAATAGAGTTGTAACTAAAGGAACGCCTAAAGAGCTTCCGCCATCATGAGAATAAGGTAAGCCATAGGAGTTAACGAGTTGAAAATGAGCAAGAGCTCTGATAGCTAAAGATTGTCCTATCATATCATTTTTCTCAGCTTCCTCAGCACTATTCTCTGTTTCAATATTTTCGAGCATTGCGATAATATTGTTAGCTTGTCTGATTATAGTATAAGGCTGTCTCCAGATACTGGATACACTATTTTGTTCATCAAAATCATAACGATATTCATCTTCAAGTCTACCAAAGTCGGGTACCTGATGATCGTCAGATCTCATATCATGTCTAGCAATGAAATCTCTATTTAGAAACCCTGTATTTTGCATTAAATCATATGCACCATTCATTACAATGGCTACATCAGACATTTTCTGAATATCACCAGGTGCTTGCTGGGCAGTAGGATACTCGGTTAGAAAATCTTTTGAACATGATTGGGTCAAAATAATCAAACCAACCATAATCAGCTTAAATATATATTTATTGTTTTTCATCTTTTTATATTTACGAATTAATAATAATTTAGAATCCTATTTCAATGCCAAAAGTGAATGTTTTTACCGGTGGCATTTCGAAATAAGCATAACCACTTGCTCCTCCATGTTCCGGATCCATCATATTTTGTGATGCAAATGTTAAAAGATTTCGGCCTTGAACATAAATATTAGCATTTTTTATACTAAGCTTTTGAAGCAAAGTCGTAGGAATGCTATACGATAAGGTAAGGTCTTTCAAACGTAAGTAATCATTATCAAATAAGAATCTGGATGAACGAATATCAGAACCATTATTTCCTGTCCAAATACGTTGTGGATGTTCAGCAATGTCTCCCGGGTTTTGCCATCTGTCTACTTGACCTTCCGGAACTACATATTTTGGGCTACGTCCGTCATTCCAAGATTTATATCCTGAATTGTACCAAATATCACCACCTACTGAGAAATTAAATATAAAGGATAAGTTAAATCCTTTATAGGATAGGTCGTTTCCAATACTGCCATAGAAGTCAGGCTCTGCTGCACCGGCAACAGCACTATTTGCTTCTTTATTGTCATGAGTTACATCGTCAGTAATATTTCCTTCATCATCGATAACATACCACATTGGAGTTCCATCGGCAGGATCAACACCGGCCCAGATTGGCATATAAAATGAATAGTATGGCAAACCTTCACGACGAATGTATCGACCACTAATGATGTCATCATGATTAGCCAGTGTTACAATTTTATTTCTAACGGAAGTGAAAAGAAATGTAGAAGACCAATTGAAATCACCTTGAATTACATTGTCTGTTCTGATTTCAAATTCGAAACCTTTGTTTTCCATTTCACCAATATTAACCATTGTGCTTCCAGCTCCAATAGTAGGTGCCAAAGCTAAGTTCATTAATAAGTCGGAAGTATGTCTTTGGAAATATTCAAAGCTACCTCTTACTCTTTTAAAAATTCCATATTCAAACCCAATATTAAAGTTTTTGTTTTTCTCCCAGGTTAAATCGGGGTTTGAAATCTGATCTTCAACTGCTGCTCCACTTCCATCATATGCACCGGTATAGCTATAAAGTGCTAGGTGATCATAATAACCGGAAGGTAATGTTCCGCTTGTACCATACGATGCTCTTAACTTCAGATCATCAATAAAAGTAAGGTCTTTCATAAAGTTTTCTTGAGTTAATCTCCATGCACCTGAAACTGACCAGAAATTGGCCCATTGCTCATTAAGTCCTAATCTTGAACTTCCATCTCTACGGAAACTGCTAGAAAAATAATATTTATTATCGAAATCGTAATTTAATCTTGATAAATATGAGATCATAGAGTTACCACTTGAATAACCGGATGCTCCTGTTGGAACAGCTGTTACCGATAACACCTGCAAGCTTTCGTTAGGTAAACCATCACCGGTCGCTGAAAAATAATTCCTTGTATATTTTTCAGCTTCAAAAGCACCGATTACATTTAAATGGTGTAAATCTTTAAAGGTTTTATCAAATGTTACTAGATTAGATGTAGCAGCACGCTTTCTTTTCTCGTTTCTATTATAAACATATCCTAAAGGTTCTCCGTTTCTTGATAATGGAGAACGATATGAATTATAATCATTATCAACCAAATCATAACTATTTGTTGATCTGAAAGTTAAATATGAAATTGGCTTATATTCAATATAACCTGAAGTCATACTTCTGAAAACTTTAGTAGTCGTTTTCATTAATTCATATTCGCGAAGAAGGTTATAATAACCAGCGTTTAAAAGCTCATAAGTATATTCACCATTTTCATCATAGGGTGTTTCTGTAGGCCAAGTGTTTCTACTAACATTGTAGAAAGGATTGTTATAACTTGAACCATTATTTGCAACATTTTGATCAGTATGTGCATTTAAAATATTTACACCGAGAGTAATTTTATCACTTATTTTATGAGTTAAGTTTATTCTGCCTGAATATCTCTCAAAGTCAGAATTTAGAGCTAGACCTTGCTGATCTAATACGCTTGCAGAAATAAAGAACTGTGTTTTCTCATTACCGCCTGAGGCAGATATTTCAGTATTTTTTGAAACTCCTTGTCTAAATAGTAGGTCGGTCCAATCGGTGTAACCACCTTCAGGTTCGTACCATTCGTTTGCTAGCATGGTAGCCTCAACTTCAGGTGCACCAACGCCATAATAATTCTCCAAAGATTCTTGCATTAACATTACAAAATCATCACCGCTTGCAGCTTTGTAATTA
>JAQICU010000234.1 GCA_027858325.1 Candidatus Cloacimonadota bacterium | reverse complement strand
AAATTACCCTTTGATGAATCAGCAAGAGAAACTTATCCAACATTGGGAATGGATCATTTTTATCCGATTCCAAACTGGTTCCAGTCCGACAAATTACCAGCTCTTATCGCTACATTGATCTTCGGTTTCATGGTTTTCTATATGATCAGGCAAGCAAAAAGCGGTAAAAAACTCTATATTAGACCTATTGCCGGTATCGATGAAATTGATAATGCTATTGGACGCGCAACGGAGATGGGAAAACCGATCCTGTTTGTTCCAGGTCTCTCGGGAATTACCGATGTGGCAACCTTAGCAGGACTTTCAATATTGGGTCGTGTTGCCAAAAAAGCTGCTGAATATGATACTAGAATATTGGTGCCGGTCCGTGATTACATTGTACTTCCAATTGCACAGGAAGTGGTAAAAGAAGCTCATTATGAAGCCGGACGTCCCGACTCTCATGATAAGAACAGTGTTTTCTTCATCACTACCGCTCAATTTGCTTTTGTTGCCGGTGTGAATGGTATTATGATCCGTGAGAAAACTGCTACAAATTTCTATATGGGAATGTTCTGGGCAGAAGCACTTATTATGACAGAAACAGGAAATACAACCGGAGCTATCCAGATATCCGGTACTGATGCTGTTACACAGATCCCGTTCTTTATTACAACCTGTGACTACACACTTATCGGAGAAGAATTATATGCTGCCTCAGCTTACCTTGCACGTGAACCGCTGCAACTTGGAACACTGAAAGCAGTTGATTATACTAAATTTATTATATTAGCGTTTGTAGTTATCGGAACTTTGCTGTCAACGACTCATGCAACGTTCCTGATAAATGCATTCCCAGAAAAATAGGAGGATAGATGAAACGACAAATTCCTTTAATAATAATCATGACCCTGGGATTTATGTTTGTAGCACATTCATTTATCCCGCATAAAATATCGGTTGATTTCTTCGACTGGTTTCAAGATTGGGCAAAAGCTATTTCCCCATTCGCTGTATCACTTGGCATTATGAGTTTATTTATGGTTCATGGAACCAAGATCAAACGTAAAGTTCCCAACTGGCAATATAGTGTTATAACTTTAGCTGGACTTATCTTTACTGCATTTGCAGGTTTTGCCTGGGGAACACAATCAGGAACACCATACATGTGGTTGTTCGAGAACGTTCAAATGCCTATGAGTGCTACCATGTTTTCCTTATTGGCATTTTATATTGCCTCCGCAGCATACAAAGCTTTCCGTGCCAGATCTGCTGAAGCTACTGTTCTTCTTGTCGCAGCTGTAGTCGTGATGCTGGGGCAGGTTCCACTGGGTGCTATGATCTCAAAATGGATACCTGAAACATCCACATGGATACTGAATGTTCCTAACCTTGCTGCTAAACGCGCTATTATGATAGGTGTGGGACTTGGAATTACAGCTACTTCACTTAAGATCCTGCTTGGAATAGAAAGAACTTATCTGGGTGGAGGTGACTAAAATGAATAAGAATGTAATAAGTTTCTTTAATAAGATACAGAATATTGATAGACGTTACATCTACATTGTTGTGGCGTTTTCTATTATTATTCCTCTTCTTATCCCATTTAATTCACGTACATACGTTACTAAACCTACAGAAGATATTTATAAAAAAGTAGATTCTTTTGCGGGTGATGAGAATAAAGCAGTGTTAATGTCATTTACGCATGATGCCTCTACAATGCCGGAATTATTCCCGATGGAAGTTTCAGTATTAAGACATTGTTTTGAAAGAAATATAAAGGTTTTTACGATCTGCTGGATTCCTGCAGCTGCTCCACTTGTGGATTATGCTCTTAATACAGCCCGAGAAGATTTCGATGTTCAATCCGGTGTTGATTACTGTAACTTTGGCTATAAGCCATACGTTCTAAGATTACCAATTATGCTTGGAATGGGTGATGATATTGCAAAGGCGGTAGAAACTGATTCTCAGGGTAGAAAAGTAGAAAACCTGGAAATAATGAAAAACATTAAAAATTATGATGATATGAATCTGGTTATTGACTTTGCTGCAAGTGGTAGTGCTCTTCAATGGATCACATACGCCAGGGCAAGATTTGGTGCTAATATTGCTGCAGGAGTTACTGCGGTGATGGTCGCCGATAACTATCCGTATTTGCAGACAGGTCAATTGATGGGTATGTTCAGGGGACTTAAGGGTGCTGCTGAATATGAAAAACTTGTTGATGTTTTTGCGGCTTATGAAAGTGAAGATTATCCCAATGGAAGACCATTTAGTAAAGAGGTCATTAAGGAAACAAGAGTGCCGATTACTGGAGATACAGTTCCTTATAAATACAAAAAAGCACGAATTGGTATGAACGCACAATCTGTTGCTCATATAATGATAATCTTCTTCATCCTTCTTGGTAATATTGGTTACTTCATTACCAGGAAAAAGGAATTATAGGGGGGAAACATGTTTGAAATAATAAGTACTTTCGTCGCAGCATTCCTAACGTTAAGTATCTTCTCGTTCTTATACAAAGATAATCCATTCTATAAATTCGCAGAAGCATTACTTGTCGGAGTTTCTATGGGTTATGCAATCCCATTGGTTTATGAAAATGTGTTTTTACCTTATGTTTACACACCAATTTTCTTAAGCCATAAATTTATTATTATTATACCTGCTTTGTTAGGTTCACTCTATATGTTCAGATTCAGTAAGAATTTGGGCTGGCTGGCTAGATATCCAATCGTGTTTGGTATGGCTATTGTTGGTATGAGCGTGCCAATGTCAATTCACTCATCCGTACTTGTACAAATGAGAAGTGCAATGCTGCCAATTGATGGCATCAATACTGCTCTTATCTTTATTGGAACAGTAACTATTCTATTGTATTTCTTCTTCTCGAAAGCACATAAAGGTATCTACGGTAAAGTTACTAATGTAGGAATCTGGTTCATGATGATCGGGTTCGGTGCTTCATTTGGATATACCGTGATGGCTCGTGTATCACTGCTTATCGGGCGTATACAATTCCTATTGGGTGACTGGCTGGGGTTAGTGAGATAATAAGCAGAAGATATAAAATTAAAGCCCCTCAAATCGAGGGGCTTTTTTTGTTATTCAAATGTAAGAATATGTATTCCCCCGAGCTCGTGTCATCCTGAGTTTATCGAAGGACGAGGGACTTTAATTAAATAAATTTATCTAAAACAGTATTTAATTTCTTCGTTAGATTTACACAACTGTATTTCTCAATATCTTTTGATCTTGTTTCTTTTCCCTGCTTCCAGAGTTTATAAACAGATTCAATATGATCTGCAATTTTTTCTAAGTCATCATATTGAAACATTTTACCGCTGCCGGTTTCCTGCAATATCTTTGCCGGTTCACTCTTTGTTGGCCCAATTCCTAAGATTGTAATTCCTGAACCCATGTACTCAAAAATTTTGGCAGTTATTATTCCTTCATTGTTTTTTACATTGTTAATCATTAATAACAACATTGAAGAATTAAACATCAATTCAATTGCTTTTCGATGAACGGTGTGCTGATGGAATTCAACTATCCCGCTATCATCTAGCTTATTTAACTGAACAATTACTTCTTCTGAAATATTCCCCCAGAAATTTATTTTGATGTCCGTAATCCCTTTTTTATGAAGCTTAATAACAGCTTTTAGAACTGAGATCGGATTTGATTCAGGCGGAAGCGTGCCAAAATAGTTTAGATTAAAATTATCATATGTCTTATCTTTTTTGATTCGTTTATAATCTTCAGGATCGAAACCATTCGTGATCAAATGAATTTTATCAAACGGACAATTGAGATCTGTGATTATCTTCTGCGATGCCGCAATTATAGCATCGCTGGTTCTCACAACTTTGTTTTCCAGCAGCTTGTCAAAGTAACTTGTTATTTTTAACCGTTTAATATTTTGAAGATAACCCATTTGGGTCCAGGGATCTCTGAAATCAGCTATCCAGTTTATATTATGCTTTTTCTTCAGCTTTAGTCCGATAAGATGCGTTGAATGCGGTGGACCTGTTGTTATTACGGCATCATATTTATTAGCTAACAGCTCTTGTCTGGCTGCTCTATAGGCAAACTTATTCCAGATTTTACGCGCATCAGGGATCACCAAATTCAGTCGTATCCAAATAGATACTTTTTTGAACTGGGAATCAGTTGCTTTACTTCCCAAACTGCCATAAGGTACTTTGCTCTTCCAAACTTTCTTATACAGATCGCCAAAAGTTGGGGTTTTAGTCCGAATTACTTTTAGTTCTTGGGGAATATCTTTCAGCAATGAATCATCAATGGCAGGATAATCTCCATTTTGAGTTGTGAGTACTGTAGGTTCCCACCCATGCCTTGGCAGATATTTTAAAAATCTGAGCCAGCGCTGCACACCAACCCCACCGCAGGGAGGCCAATAATAAGTAATAATCAATAATTTCTTCATTTATTCATATCCCTTTGACAACTTTGATGCTAATGTTCTTTTTGTCCAAAAGTTTCTAGATAAGGAAAATTAATTATGCGACCGATAGAAAGAAAACTGTTAAACATGATCAAAGATAAAGGCATTACAATGGATGATGTATTAGAGACAATTGATAATACACCTACCAGTGAAATGAAGAAAAGCTTTCAGGATGATTGCCTGTTTCAATCTGATAAATACTTTGCCAAGAACATTATTAACTCTCTTTTGAGAAGCAGGCTGATAAAGCAGGAAGGCAATAAATATTTTAAATTTGAGAGAAAGAAAGAAGAAAATAAAGAAGAGAAAGAATAAAATTCCTCATCCCTGTAGAAATATTCAGCAAGCTGAATTTCACGTGGTGAACTACTATCTTTCTCTCAAGTAAGAAGTATCTTAGAATCACTACTTAAGCATTAATATATTTTATCAAATTGATATATTTCCAACTTCATTTTTATCAAAAATACTATTTTCATATTACGCATTAGTAAATCAGAAATTTGTATCGATTTTGCATTAGTTAAAGGTTAGATTCTCTAAAAGACCGTTCATTATTGGATATAGAGTAACCGTATTCGGACACATCATAAAATTAACATGTGTAATATATGCTGTATTTATGCGTTTTAACCACTGGCACAGGAATTGCTTATTTAAAGCACAGAGACATTGAATCAAGGAGGTTCGAAAAAATGTTAAAACAAATTATAGTGATTATTTTGCTTGGACTTATTAGTCCGTTATTAAGTGATACTGTTGAAATGGATCAGCAGGAAAGCACATGTAAACCATTACTTGATTTTTATGCTGATAACCTGGTTTCAGCAAAAATCGCAGGACAAGGCTACGCAGGTGTTGCCGATGTTGGTGGTATTTCATTTTCCAATATTAATCCCGCCTCTTTTGATATCAAGAATGATGCTCAGATCTATTATGAATACGGTTTAAAAAACAACACTACTTTATTCGCTGATATCAATAGTACAGGTAATGATGTTACAAGCTATCGTTCAGGTGTGTCAGCTGCTTTTGCCTACAAATTTACAGAATATGTACGAGCCGGATTAATATACACAGCAAAGAGCAGCTACAACATTGACTTAGGAGAAGTTTATAATACTCACAACGGTGATATAATTGATATCTTCTCAATGTCCGAGAAGCGTTACATTAATTCAGTAAATATTCCTATCTCCTATGTCCTTGAGAAATTCAGGTTTGGTGTAGGTTTGAATTTAGACATCTATCATTCTGAGGTCAATAACGTTTATCCGTTGGAGAATGAAAGCTGGGCCAGCTATTGCGGAGAATTGGATTTTATCTTGTTCAGGCCGAAATTGGGAGCAATTTATTCTCCATTACAAAACCTCTCCTTTGGTTTATCATTTCTCATCCCTGTAGAAAAAAAACTGACCACAAACTGTGGTTTTGGATTTTTGGAATATGACAAAAACATCTTTCCTATGGAAGTACTGGTTGGAACAAAATACTCAAGCTCTATTATTCCATTATCGGTATTATTTGATTTCAGCTATAAGCAATACTCAGAAATGCCAGAATTTGTAGATAGTAATAACTTCCATTTGGGATTGGAATATGCCCCGCTGGAAAAACTGCACATTAGAACAGGTATGTTTACCAATTTTGACATCAGAAATACAGACTATACAATTACAGATATGTCTGGTGATGAATTTGATTATTGGCAGGATTCTGACACTTTTGAAGATAGAAAGTTTCTTACTTTAGGACTCTCTTATTTCTGGAGAAGAACAGAAATTAATCTCGCTGTAGTAGATAACAGTCTGCTGACTGACAGTGATGTTAAGCAGACTTATGCTAAACTTGGATTCACTGTTCAACTGGCACATCCTCAATAAAAACCCCTAAACTCCTAAATAGACACAAAAGCAAAAATAACGGGCGCAAGCCCGTTATTTTGCTTTAGAAGCGAGCAAAAGATAAGCATCTAGTATAGTTGTGTATTCATCTAGTGCATTTCTTCCTTTTTCAGTGAGAGAGATCGTTGTTTTAGGTTTTCTATTTTCAAAACGTTTTTGCATCTTGATGTATTTGACCTTTTCCAGTTTTCTCAGATGTGTACTTAAATTCCCATCAGAAACTTCGAGCTCTTTTTTCAAGTAAGTAAAATCGGCTGATTCAGCATGTAGAAGAAGGATCATTACAGCCAAGCGGACACGTGAGTGAATAACCGGGTCCAATTCTGCAAAATTAGTTCCCATTTTGTTTCCTTACCAGACTATTCAAATAGATACTGGGAATAATATTATTTACTACAAGAAGTAGTATGAATAATCCCATGAACACTACTTCACTTCTAATGATCAGAAATAGTACACTTCCAACCCACCAGAGGATTCCGTTAATTAGCGACATTTTCTGTTTTATTAGAATCCCTGTAGCAATATTGGCAATTCCCATCAGCAGGCAGACCATAGTATAGATCACTTGCCATTGATAGGCATGAAGAAATGGGAAAATGAAAGCTACAAAAAACATCGCGATAGTTGTACTGATCCAGATTGCACTGAGACCAAGATCCGGAAAATCACTACTACCTTGTTTATTACAAATTCTTTTTGAATAAACAGCACTGACAACAGCTCCCCCGATTCCAAAAAATGCCCATGAATATCCAATTAGATGATACCATCCAGTATTCATGAGAATATACATGGCAACAATTGCAAGCGAGATTAGAACTCCCCACAAAAGGTGATAAAAACCTGTCTGGTTGTATTTCATTTTCCTTCTCTCGATCATGTCCTTAATAACTTCTATTGCCTGTTCATTTGTAATTTGATCCATGAAACCTCCTCTTCTTTTGTTTTAAAGTACTTTGCAATACAAAGTTATTTTTGAAACGAAGTTAATTTTGTCAAATTATTTTTTACACTATCTCTATTTTTATCCGTTTATTTATACGACCTTTGCTTTTGTAACCTACAATTTTAATCGTACCGATCTCGGAAGTATTTTTTACATGAGTCCCACCATCAGCTTGCAGATCCAGATCCTGGATCTTAACTACTCTTATCTCCGTGAGACCAGGCGGCAGCAAGTTTATCTTGGTTCTTATCAGGTCTGGAATTTTCTCCGCTTCTGCCCGTGGTAAAGTTTCGGAAGTTACATCCAAACCTTTCCGGATCTCAGCATTAACTTTCTCTCCAATTTCAGAGATCATTTCAGCATTCAGTTTCTCAAATTCAAAATCCAGTCTGCCAGCCAGCGGTTCTATATTACCTCCCGTAACCTGTGCCTTGTAATCCCGCCACACAACGGCACTGAGTGAATGCATCGCGGTGTGTGTTCGCATCATTTTGTAACGTCTTTCCCAATTAATTTTCCCCAATATTTCAGTTCCAATTTGCGGTAGATCACCTTCCAGAAAATGCCGTATTTTTCCATCAATCTTCTTCACTTTAGTCACTTGCGATATTCTACCATCAAACTTGATCTCACCCAGATCACAGGGTTGACCACCTCCGGTAGGATAGAATGCTGTACAATTGATTTCGACAGCATTTTCTTCAACAAATACTTCGATCACTTTTGCCGTAAATTCTTTTAGATAACTATCTTTTAAATAAAGTAATTCAGTCATTATCACTCCCTTCAAGTCCGATCTCCCGATCAAGAGAGTATTTGCAGCTTGAA
>JAQICU010000232.1 GCA_027858325.1 Candidatus Cloacimonadota bacterium | reverse complement strand
GCCTTGAAATTGTAGGTACAAACTTAAAATTTGGTAATTTCTTTTCAAGATCTTTTAATGCTTTAACAAACAGTTCCTGATCCTTCATATCAGGATTTGCTGCATTAAGGTCATTTAATTGTTTTTGATTACTCGCGTAAATAGTTTTGATTACTCTGAGCTTTTTTACAGAAGAAGTATTTCCCAAAAGAAATCCTACAACTACCAAAACTAACAAGATTAAAAGAATAAGTGTATTTCTTAGTGCATAATTCATTTTAATTACCTTTGATCTTGTCTATTTTATAATGTGCAGCTCGTGAAAGATCATTCTCAGGATATTTCTCAATTAATTTATTCCAATATTGTATAGCTGATTTCAGGTCATTTTCTTTTTCACTGCAATTACCAAGCATAATAAGTGCATCAGGTGATTTACTACCGTTCAGTTTGTAAACCGTTTCCAATACCTCTCTTGCCTCAGTATAACGATTCATTAAATATAAACACTCACCGATAAAATATTTTGCATTATAGGTCATTTTATGTTGCGGATAACTATTAACAAATTCACTGAAACGATCAAATGCACTATTGATATCTCCTGAAAAATATAATGAAAGTATTATATGATATTTCCCGGTAATTTCTTCAGAAGCTTCCGTGAGTACTTCTGGTTCTGGTTTTTTTTCAATTTTCTCTATTTTGGTTTCTTCCTGTTGAGCCGATTTCATTGATTCCGTTTCTTCCGTTACAATGCTGTTCCACGATTCTGGATCAGGGTAATTACTGGAAATGTTAAATTTCCAAATAGTAAGTTCCTGGGTCTCTTTTTTTGAAACGTTTGTGATCCTGCTTTCCGGAAAGAGTTTAGAAAAAGCAATTACTGCACGCCTATTTGTTGTATACCCATCAACAGTAAATCCATTGTCGTTACTTGAGATGTCACTGATCCAGCTCAATCTGTTTTTATTCAGAGATTTAGAATACACATCAAGAATATGATTCCATTGATTTCTATTCCCAGTGAGCAACTCTACTTTTGCCATATTTGCTTTAAGTACATTCAATTTGGTTTTAATCTCATTAAGTCTTGTTATAAGTTCACGGTTCCTAGTAAGTTCTCGTTCTACCTTATAGTTTAATTTTTCATGATTAACGATATCTTGCTTTAACTCCAGATTTTTAATAGTTCCTGAAAAAGCAAAATAGAAGATAGCTGCCATAACCAAAAAACCGTGCCAGGCAATTTTAAAATACTTCTGATTCTCTATTACTCTATTCGGCAATAGATTTGTTGAGCTGAAATTCTTATTCTTAGGCTCTAAAGTTTTCCAAGCTAATTCAATGGGGATGGCATATTGGGCAATTTTTTCAGGTGTTATCTTTTTTTCCATCCCTTCCTGAATAGCCAGACGGCCAAGATTGATCCTTTTTGTCTTGTCTCCTTCTTGAGCAGCAGACCGAAAGTATTCCAGATCTTCATCGGTAGTGCTATCACCAGCTAAAATAATGTTTTCCGTAATATGGATATTGGAAATATCTTGCTCAAGAAGTACTTTAGAGTAGATAGTTTCTCTCATAGATACTTCATCACTGTCAGGAACAATAATAGGGAATGTTTTTATTTGTATACCGTTTTTCAGAACGATACCAATCTTGTAATCAAAGCCAATATATAAAAGGAGACTGTATTCATCTTCAGTAAAATCATAATTATTATTAACCAGATTTATCAGAGCTACTTCATTTGTATCAATATGGTTGTAAAAATATCTTTCTTTAGATAGGATCAGATTAATATCTCTTAAGGCATGGAAAAGTCTAAATTTTCCTGTATGTATGAAGGCAAATCCGGATTTATCAGGATTTAAAATATAGTCGAAAGAATAGTTCTTAGATTTAATCTCATCTTTTGACAATAATTCTTCCAACAGGCGTTTATGAAGATTTTTTGTTCCGTATGAAGAATCAAATTTGAAATATGAGATTTGTTCATCATTTGCATTGAAAGATATTTTTCCTCTTTCAAGTGGAAATTGCTGAAGGAAATTCTTTAGAACACGCAAGCCCGGCAACATAACTTCTTTTGTTGAATCATCAA
>JAQICU010000224.1 GCA_027858325.1 Candidatus Cloacimonadota bacterium | reverse complement strand
TTTTAGGTTATTTTTTCTTTTTACATCCTATTAAAGGAGATATGCCAAGACCTCATAAACTCAATATCAAAAAATTACTCATTCCATTATTTATTATTATTAGTGCACCGATCATTCATACAATTCTTACAAGTACACCTTTAATGGATGAAACAGCATTAGTGATCGCAGTTTCAATTACACTTATACTTACTTTCCTATTTGGAAAAATGAAGCTCAATAAATTGTTGCCCTTAATGAGGGAAATGAAGCCATGGAGATACTTTCTAATAATTCTTGGAATATTCCTTTTCCTCAGGATATTTCAAGCTACAGCTATTTCAGACAGGATATCCCAACTTACATTTTCACGAAATTTTCTCATTATTGGAATAGCAGGTATTCTCAGTTTTCTAACCGGTCGGGTGCAGCTAGCTGTTTCAATTTTAATACCAATATTTCTCACTAAATTTGGGACTGATCAATTCACTATCCTTGCCTTTGTGATCATGTATATTTCTGTTTATCTGGGATATATGATTTCACCGGTTCATCCTTGTGTAATTGTAACAGTTGAGTACTTTAAGACAAGTTACTGGCAATTTGTTAAGAAAGCATATTTGCCAACTATTATAGGTTTTGTAATGCTGTTTATCCTTTCTTTGATCTTTTTATAAATTAGGAAGCTGGAATGACAGAAAGTAATAATTTAATATTTTTTTATAAGTTCACAAAAGAAGATGGTTCAGTTAAAATTTTCGAGATCCAGTTAAATCCACAATCTTTAGAATTAATCCACGAATCATTTTCAGAACTTCCCTCTTGGACAGATCTTGAATTCCGTAAATGTCCTAATTGCCCTTTAGATAAAGAGAAAAATCCACATTGTCCCGTCGCTGCTAATATTGTTGAATTGGTAAAAATTTTTAAAGATTCGAAATCCTTTGAAAACGCAAATGTACTGATCTCAACATCTCAGCGTGAATATAGCAAAAAAGCATCGTTACAAAAAGGGGTAAGTTCTTTGCTGGGAATGATAATGGTGACTTCAGGATGTCCAATTCTTTCCAAACTAAGACCGATGACTCGGTTTCATCTTCCTTTTGCCAGTTTAGAAGAGACTATTTATAGAGCCATTTCTATGTATCTTGTAAAGCAGTATTTTAAAAGTCAGGATGGAAATGAACCTGATTGGGAATTGAAGGGTTTGATGGATGTCTACAAAGAGATCCACGAAGTGAATAAGGCTTTTTTCAATAGATTATCTTCCATTAAGGGTAAGGATGCAAATGTAAATGCTCTGATAATTTTAGATAACTTCGCAAATTATATTAATTTTAGTCTTGATCGCAATAAATTATCTAAGATCAAATGGATGTTCGATGATCCGGGAAAAATTGATGAAGAATAAAAGAATATTCTGGATAGCTGGCGAGAATTCCGGAGATCTTCATGCTTCTATTGTATTAAATGAACTCAATAAACGATACAGTAATATTGAAAATTTCGGGATCGGCGGGGAGATGATGATATCTCATGGTTTTAAAGCTATCTATCCTTTTGAGCGTTTTTCCGTGATGGGTTTTATCGAAATCGTAAAACATCTGGCATTCTTTGCAGGTGTAGAAAAACTCATTAAAGATATTTTCAAGAACAATCCTCCTGATCTTGTAGTTCTAATTGATTATCCCGGACTTAACATGCGTATTGCTAAATTAGCAAAGCGCTATAATATTCCAGTTTTATATTTTATTGTTCCACAATTCTGGGCATGGAAATATAAAAGAATTTTCAAATTACAGAAATATACTGATCATATAGCATATATTCTGCCTTTTGAAGGAAAGTACTTTAATCGACACAATATTACTGCAAGTTACGTGGGGCATCCAATCTCCGAAGAGATAAGTATTAAGCTTTCAAAAGGGGAATTTGCAAAAAAGAATGATCTTGATCTAAATAAAAAATGGCTTGGTTTCCTTCCAGGTAGTCGGAACGCAGAATTGAAGAATATTTTACCTCAATTTATAGATTCAATTGATATGTTCGATCCAGATAGATATGAATTCCTGATTTCGCAAGCTACATCTGTTTCTATAAAATTGTTTCAAAAAATATCGAATATAACAAATAAGAAAATCAAAATTGTAAGGGATATGAACTACGAAATGATGAAACATTGCGATTTTCTTACTGTAACATCCGGTACTGCAACAATTGAAACCGCATTTTTGGGAACACCATTCATCATTGTTTATAAAACTAGTAACATTTCTTATCAAATTGGAAAAAGGTTTG
>JAQICU010000185.1 GCA_027858325.1 Candidatus Cloacimonadota bacterium | reverse complement strand
GATCATCATTTCCCATAATAATGAAGATCTTTGGATAATTTTCATTTAGCTCTGCTTTCAGTTCTTCAAATTTGGGAATAAGGTATTCCGTGATAAAATCTCCGTACATTGAATTGAATCCGGGTAACAGATCACCACCAATCAATACAACATCAGGCAGCTCTCTTTTAATTTCATTGATCAATGATTCATATCGGGATATTTTTCCATGCAGGTCGGACACAAAAAAACAGTTCATTTAATTATCACCTTTAGTGGTCGGGCAGCATCGGTTATTGCACCGATTTTCACCGCATAACTCGTTTTATTTTCTATATCTTCATCAGTTACAAGATGCACGTCCAGCAAACCGTCAGTGGTATGACCTGTTTTCTGTTTGTTTATTTCTGCCAGAGCCTGACTCCAACCGTCTAACCAAGACAGAAGGTTTTCTTTCTGTTTCTCATTTCCACGAAAATGGATAAGAATATCGATATCGCTGGCAGGTCCGGCAGTGGCATTTTTAGTGCTGCCGAAAATATAAAATCCCTTCACACCGAATTTTTCAAAATCTAATCGGTTGCAGATCTTTTCTGCCATCTTGTAGCGCCATTGCCAATCTGACCTATTCTTTAAAGGCATTAATTAGAACCTTATTTTACCATTCCATTTTGACTTTGATCGAATCGGTTTCTGTATTGTAAGTGACTATCCCAAGAGCAGAAACCCTATCTTCATCATCATGTTTTGCGTTTCCAATTATGGTTAGTAAATTTCCTTCAACAGAAAAACTGTATTGCCCGTATTCATTTTCCGGTAAAACAAAAGATTCAGAACGGATGAACTCAGCCAAGTTCTGTTCTTTCATTTCTGAATTTGTTAGAAACCATTGACGTGCACAATAGGCTACTTTTCTGCAATCATGTATCATCATTTGTCTATTGGAATTCATATTCTGTGAATCAATAATCACATTAACACTTTCAACAAATCTGGTTGATGACCATAAATTATAACCAAGAGCTATAATAGGAATTATCAAGATGAAGGAATAGAATTTTCTTAATGCTGTTTGTTTCGTTCTGAAAAAATAAATTAAGAGAAAGATCGAGAATACAATTCCAAACAGGAAAACGAGTGTAGTAATATAGAAAGTTGCTCCATAATTTATTTGTCCAAAATTTGCAATTGGTGGGAACTTAATCAATTTTATACTCATCGGAATTGAAACTACTATCATATAGGTTATTATCCCAAGTAATGATGCTAATAAGATTATGTTTAAACCGGAAAGAATCATTACAAACCACTTAGGCTTAATTGGTTCATTCAGCAATATTTCTTTTTCGATCTTCATAAATTTTCCAGGAAATAATAAAATAAATAATATAAATACAATTATTATCCCTATGCATGACAGAATTGTTGAATAAAGTATATTAGAAATTTTAGCATTCACTAATCCCTCTGCAAGTTGTTTAACCAGACTAATTATTGTTAATTCAAATGCATGTGTGATCCAGGCACTTCCGAAAGGTTTTTTAATGAGTTCTATCGTCTCATTAAAATCAGTGTTTATCCCTGTGCCCAAGTCTTCTAGTTTTACAAAATCAAAACCTTCAATACTCTTTGGGATCGTATCACCAAAATCTCCATAAAAAACACTGTCTGATATTTCCGCATAATAATTGAATGTCTCTATACCTTTTTCAGTGTCTTTCCCTTCAAGATAGACTTGTGCTCGTGTCGGTAAAATACCTACAATAATTACGCAAACAATTGCAAATAGAACGACTCTAATGATCAATGATTTAGAAAATTTCATAATTCTTTCCCTTGTTTTAATCTCGTTACGAAATTTATCTTCCTAGCGTTCATAATCTGATTACCACGCTTCAGTCTGTCAACCAGAATAGTTAAAATTAATTAATAAAAAATGCATCCAAGTTAAAGCTTGGATGCAATATTGTCGATGAATAAAAAGGAATGTTATTTAAGCAACAGCATTTTCTTACTTTTTTGGTAATCTCCACTTTTCATTTTATAGAAATAAATACCAGATGCTGCCTGCTTACCATTATCATCTTTGCCATTCCAAACGATCGTATGTTTACCTGATGGAAGAATTTCATGTACAAGTTGTTTAACCTTCTGTCCCTTAATATTAAAAATCTCAACATTCACAAACGAGGATGCTTGTGCTACGGAAAATGAAATCGTTGTTTCAGGATTAAACGGATTGGGATAATTGCTATTCAATTTTGTAGAAATTGGGATGACATTTCCATCCGCATCAACAGTAAAGTATTCCACTATCTCAGATGCATCAGATTCCATTTCCTGTTGATTAACAGTTGTTACATAGAATTTGTAAGTTGTAGATGGAATATTGTCATATTCATAAAGATATTCAACTCCAACTGTTTCGTCGATTATCTCGAAGTCATCATCATCAATAGCAAGATAAATATTGAAATGATCGAAGTCATTAATCGGGGGCATATTCCAACTGAGGTCAAGTAATATATCAGTAATCGGTTCAAGAGTTACATTATCTGGTGCAGGTGGAGCTACTGGAACAGTTCCGTATGTAATTGTTCCAAATCCATCCGGTGCAAAAAGATTTATGTTATCCAGTGGCCACCAGCCATCAAAGTCGCTGGGATCGTTCAGCACAAAAATTGCCAGACTGGATTGATTATCTACGCTGGGATTGATCTCCCAAGGTTCTGTACCGATTGGGATCATGAATTCATAAACAACATAACCGGTAGCAATAGAAACTTCTAATTGAGGGTCGGGAAGAAAGAAGATATCACCGGTTCCCCCTGTATCATAGATCGGTCGGAACTTTAGTTGATTTCCAGCTGCGTAATAAGCTGCCCAGTAATTCCCTTCATTGCCTTGAGTTTCAGGAGAGAAAACGCCATCATTATTATCATCGATATAGAGTGCTACTTCATCGTGATCTTCTATAACCGTATCGTTATAATTTATGTAAGCTACGTAAAGTTCTGTTGCACTAGCATTCATTTTAAAATAACCAATTACGCTTCCAATGGGTTGAATGGTGTTATCGTAGCTTCCCCAGAAATCAGAAGAATCCAGCATAAATGCATCGTCCCATTCACCTGGAGTAATCGTGCCGTCAATTGTGGGGGTTGCCCCTTCATACACGCTGATCTCATCCACTACAAATCCGGAGCTGATCCAACCACTGACTTCATTGGAATAAGGACTTTGTAAACTTCCGGCAAGTATTGCTGTAACTACGTAATAATATTCAATCAGAGGTAAATCTGTATTGTCACTGTAGGAAATTACTTCTGCTCCAACTAAAGCAAGTGGCTCTTCCGGGTAGGGATCCATTTCATATTGTTTCCGATAAATATTGTATCCCTCAACAGTACCGGTGAGCGGTTCTTCCCAGTTCAATTCAACTGTGATACCCGAAGCATGACTCGCCATTAAATTCACAGGAGGAGAGCCAGATGATTCCATCAAGATCTCACCAACATCTGTTGTTTCATTTTCGATTACTATCACATCTTCACTACTGTTTGGAAGATAGCCTATCTTAGAATATTCAATAGAATAAGTGTCGGCAGGAACGTTATTCAAAGTAAAATTGCCATCATAATCAGAGTAGGTATAATAATCGATCAGTGCAGGAATTTCTATTTTTATGCCTGAATTATCATCCTCTCCATCCAGATTAATTGTACCTGTAATAAAGCCACCACCAAGATCACAATCTACGCTGTAAACCAGTCCTCCACTTCCAAAGTCACGAGCATGCACAGCTTTTCCGCCAACTGTGCAAAAAGAACCATCGGAAGCCATATCCAATGCAAACATAGAGCCAGGCGTATTTATTTCATAAACAGGAATATTGCTCTCTTTTCGAAACAACAGAAAATCTGCTGTGCTATGGTTCAATGGTCCATATCCTGAAGCAGCAATTAAAGAGCCATTATGGCTCATATCAACTTCTGTTACGTAATCACCAAAATTCTCATAAACCCAGAGTGGAGTGGGAGAATAAGTGTTGAAAACATAGATCTGGCCGTTGTACCCGCCTGTTATAAAAGTAAGTGTTCCTACAGCGATTGTAGACCCATCAGCAGAAATTGACATTCCGCCAATCCAATCGGAAGTTCCTCCTCCAGCTACATGAAAATTCCATTTTTCTTCGTATATTTCCAGAGTTTCATTATATTCATAAACGTGTACATAACCGGAATAATCTCCATTTACTATTATCGAAGCATCATCACAGATCGCAGGATTATTTTGATTATATTCAGGTCCTTGAAAAATAACGCTTCCATCAGAAGAATCGAGTACCCACATATTACTGTTGCCGCCACCGTATTGAGTGAAAATAAGAGTAGAACCATCTCCACTCATATCTAATGTTTGAGCTCCCCCGGCAAAACTTGAAGACCAGAGAGGAGATTCGTCGCCAACTTCATATTTCTCTACTACTCCTTGATTCAGGCCGGCATCGAAAAAAGAAATATAAACACCAGTGCCATCAGGGGTAAGTTTCAAACCCGAAATAGTTCGGCCGATTGTATGTTCCCAGGTTGGTGTAGATGATCCTGGTCCAAACATTCTCAATACAACATCATCACCAATAGCCAGAATTGTCCCGTCTTCAAGCATATCGATGGGATAACCGAAATCAAGGTCGGCAACTACATACTCCCATACTGGGATAGAAGAATCATGAAATAATGAGACTCTTTCATTATTCAAATGCCATTGTACAAATGAATTTTCTAAGGTTGGTGATACAGCTATCGCACCAGCGATCGCACCCGGATCAGATGTTTGCCATAAAGTAGAGACTCTACTGTCGCGGCTGATGAACGTAGAATTTTGGATTTGTAATGGCAATTCATCTGTTAGTTCAAACCTTTGTTCAATTCCGTTTTCTTCATTTGTTAATGACTGCTGCATAACCATAGATGCAGATAAATTCATTAAACAAAACAATACGAAAATACTAATTAATACCTTTTTCATATTTTTTCACTCCTTATTTTTTTTAACAATACTTTTCAATCAAACCTAATTATTAAAGTCAATCATTATTTCATCAGCAGCATTTTCTTGGTTTTCTGGAATTCTTCTGCTTTAATTTTATAGAAATAAATTCCAGATGAAACTAGTTTATTATTATCATCTTTTCCATTCCAAACTAATGAATGCCTACCTGTTGATAATTGATTACAGACAAGCTGTCTAACTTTCTGTCCTTTCATATTATATATTACTAACGAAACAAATTGATCATCTTTAAGGTCAAAACTGATCTTAGTATCCGGGTTGAATGGATTCGGTGAATTCTGATACAATGCATTTATAGTTGGAATGAGTAAATTACCGGAATCTGTTCCATCCCAAAATACAGTTTCTGTATTGGATGCTTCACTTTCATTTTCCTGATCATAGGCTGCAGTTACGTAATATTCATATTCTCCAGCATTATCTAAAATGTCCTCGTATGTAAGCTCGGTGGTAGTAGCCAAAACGTCGAAAGCTCCGCCATCTACATTCCTGTAAATATTAAAATTCTGGAATTCACGATTTGAGCTAGCTTGATTTTTGATAATATTATCAGTTGGTTGTTCGTGCTCCCATGAAAGATTTACACTGTTTTCTTCAGCAATAGCTTCCAGATTTTCCGGTGCTTGCAAATAATGCAATTCAAAGAAAATCGTTGTAACCTGTCCTTCTAAGATTTCTACATCTTCGATGGAAATAGTTTCGTAACCATTTAGAGAAGCTGTGGCTGTGTAAGTTCCAACCGGAACTTCAAGCGAGAATAATCCGTTCTCATCCGGATTTGTCGTTAATGCTCCCATGTTGATTACAACTTCTTCTAGGTTTGCAGCCGGAAGCACTGTCACGGTTCCTACTATTGTTCCAGTCGAAGGGAAAGCGAAAAGAAGATTATTATATATCTGTACTCCAGTCAGTCCATCAGCCACAAAGATATATTGATCTTTTGAATCTACACTTAACGCAAAGCAGCCGCTTCTCTGGTAGTATCCAACATTATCAGGAGAAGAGGGATCGGTTACATCAAATACTTGGACACCACTTAGAATATAATTTGCTACATATACAAAATCTCCATCCGCATGAATTCCCTGAGCTGAATCACCCAAAATGCTGTAGGAAACGGTAACAGGAGCCAGCGGGTCAGAAATATCGATAACTTCCATGCCGCCATTGGCATCGGCAATATAAGCATAGTCGCCTTCCACATCAAGATCATATCCCATGCTTGTAAAATTTGAATAACGATTAACTACAACCGGGCTGGCAGGAATGGAAACATCAACGATATAAAGTCCAAAAGTGTCATCATCCGGGAATGGGCCGTAATCAATAATGTATAGATAATTGCCCTGAACATCTACTGCTTGAGCGTAACAAAATTCAACGCCGGGAATAGCACCATTTGTCCAGCGCAACACTTCCGACGCCATGAAAGGTGAAGCAGGAGCGGAAAGATCAATTATTTTTACACCAGCCCACCAGCAAGCTACATAGGCCAGCTCATCCTGGGCAGCCAGATCATAAGTCATGGTGGAACTTGTGATGTAACCTTCCCGGAAAGGATTGGCTGGATCTTCCACATTCATTATACTTATCTGGTTGTTACCGGACATCGTTTTGGGACAATAGACAACATGATCTCCTGTCACGGCTACACATCCTCCCTCGATTTCGGAAAAGCCAACTTGAGTCGGTTCGCTTGGATCGGAAATTTCTATTACTCTGAAGCCACCGCTTCCGGTATAAAGGTAATTTCCGGAGACAGCAATATCTACTGTATATCCTGCCAAATTATACTCATCAGCAATCTGCATCGAGGATGGGTCGGAAACATCGTAAGCAAAAAATCCATCCATTTCGCTGGTTACAAAAATGGTTCCACCGCAGGTTGTGATGTGCTGAAAATAGTCTGCAATCGCGCTTTCAATAAAGGGATTGGCAGGATCAGAAACATTAATTGCCACCAATCCGCATTCATTACCTGCAAGAAAAGCATAATTTCCTACGACAGTAACTTCGTGAGGATAATTAGGTAAACTGCAAGTTCCAACTTCAAAAGCACTGAGAGGATTTGTGATATCAAAAATCCTCAAACCAAATCCATTATGAGCAATGTAGGCATAATTTCCCGAAATGAAAATATCTCCTTTGGCAGTTGGATAGGTGGCAACCACCGAAGGATTTAACGGATTGGAAATATCCACAACTTTCATTCCGGCGGAAGTATCCGACAGATAAATGTAATCTCCGTCTACATCCATGTACCAAACACTGTTACTGACATTACAAAACGCAGCTTCAAAGGGAGCTGTTGGATCTGAAACATCGATTACCCGTAAACCGTGTGCTACTGTTGCTGCAAAAACGTAATTTCCTGAAGCATAGATCCCGGCTCTTGGGTAGGGTTCGGTAGGACAGCGACTGAGAAAAGATGGATTGTTAAGGTCCGACAAATCCCAGATTTCCACACCGGAAAAATAAGCAGCCAAATAAAGACGTTGAGTAGCTGCATCGTAATAACTTGCATCTACCAGCGAACGACCTCTCACTTCTGACACAACCTGAAGATTTTCCGGATCACTTACATCGGTGATTAAAATACCACCACCAGAACCAGTGAAAACCAGATTTGCAGCTTCATCGGCAGAAAGCGAATAGCTGTAACCAAACGGCCAATTGCCTTCAAAGCTTACTGATGATGAATCAAAATCAATCGGTTCACGCAAATTGAAATTTTCATAATCAAAGAGAAAATCCTCTTGGTAGATCGTGCCGTAAGGATAATTTAAAAAATTCTCTGTGTATTTGGGAATGCCGGGATCAGCAAAAATTGAACAAACATAAATCAAAATTGCAAAATGAATCAAAACTTTTTTTTTCATAATTACTATTCCTTTTATTATATAGAATAGCAACAAAGCGATCTTTCTAAAACGCTATGTCTTGTTGCTTTTCTTATATTCATCCAGTGTTACTGAATTACTCCAATATAAATCGAATACATTTTTCAAGCCCTTAATAAGATCCAGGTGTTCAATTATCAGTGATGTAAGTCTTGATCCGGTTGTATTTTTATCTTCCAATGTAAACATTACAGTTTTCATATCGAAGATAAACATCTTGAATGGAATGGGAAAAAGATCGCTGATCCGGATTTGTTCTCCTGCTTCTTCAAAGGCTTCTATCGCTTTCATTAATTGTGGGATTTTCAAATCCTCACGATTATAGATGGTTTTAAATACCACTTTCCGTTTTAAAGAATTAAATTCTACTGGATTCAAAGTTGCTTTCAAATCCATTACAAACGGTAATTTTACCAGAGAAAGAACTTCATTTTTTGACATTTTTTCCAATGATTCAAATTTATCTATAATGCTATTACGTTCGCGTATCACTTGAATATAATCTAATGGATCATAGTGCTCGTTTGGAGTAAGATAAATAGGCAACAAAAGTTTGGAAAGCTGTGTAACGATAACTGACGAATTTTCATAATCTGCCTTTATCTGATTTTGGATTTTATTAAAAGCAGTTTTGGGATTGGTTGCAGCATATTTTTTTACACTACCCAATATTTCTGTACAAATTCCTTTATCTACTAATCGGGAAAGATATTCATAAGTTTTTGGTCTTGAAATTCCGGTTTTACGGGCAATTTCGGAAGCAGTAGAATTACATTCATGGAGAAGGAGTAAATATATTCTTGCTGATGCATCAGTTAATCCAAGGTGTTTAAATTGTTCAATGATTATTGCTTTTTCCAACAAATCCCCCTTATTGTTGTCCCCAACAGAGACAATAGAATAAAGCCGAGGAGATTCTGTCAAGTTTTAATAAATCCCACAACATTTATCAGTCCAGAACAGTATAATAGTGAAGAGATTGTTGTATGATATTTTATTTCAGATAATTGAATTTCAAAAATTTAACGAATTAATCTTCCCCTTTATTTTTTTCCGTCATCATCTTCCAATTTTATTCCTTCAAATACTGGATGTGTTCAATTCCTACCTGCTTCTCCTTTGTTGCAAAACTACTGTAAGTTCCCAAGGCAGTTATTTCAGTACCTCCATTGAAGGGCTTTTTGTCTATAAAATGTCTTTTGATCACTATTAAACAATAAATTAATATAAAAAAAGATTATACTAATTGGCAACAGAAATGCAATAATACTAATCATATAGAAATTTATCTGAAAAAAGTTTTTTTATGTTTGCTTTTGCTTTTTCTGTCGTCTATGTAAGCACCTTCGTGTTTATGTTCTTCTTTCAATTTCAAAGCTTCTGCCATATCATTTGTGTGGAGAAGAACTTTTTCTTTGGCGGTCTTTACAGTGTATCTCTCTTTGGATTTCATGCTGTTCTCCTTTCGGCATATATACCGATATCAATATCATTTTTCATGTTTTTCTTTTTTCGCTTTGCGTTTCTCTTTGATTGATAGTTTAGCTTTGTTTTTGGTTTCGGATTTCTTGGCATCTTTTGATTTGTTACTCATAAGATTCTCCTTATTAAATCTTAATAAAAGATTCACTTTTGAAAAAGCAAATTGTTCATAATTCTGTCAAATAAAAGCTTTCACTTTATGCTTACATAATTATATTATTA
>JAQICU010000152.1 GCA_027858325.1 Candidatus Cloacimonadota bacterium | reverse complement strand
AGTAAGAAATTTATTTATGAAAAGAAGAAAAAAAATATTTTAAATCAGATATTGATTTTAGGTTTGAATGATAATATAACTACTTTTGAGGATAAGGGAGTAATTCCAAACTTGATATATTTCTGTGGTTCTTCATTTAAACATTTCAATGAGAGTTTTATGTTGCCATTTAGATTTTACAATGATCTTATAAATAAACTTAAAGAAAGTATTTATGTCAGGGCAGCAGAAAGTGAATTTAGAACAGGAATAAATGTTCTACTTCCCAAATCTCAAGAAACATATCTGCTACTAAAGAAATCAATAAAAGAGCTTTCTGTAAAATCTAATTTAGATATTCTGGATATGGGTTGTGGTTCAGGGGTGATCACATATATTTTGAACAGTGAAGTTGAAAATAGCTCTATTTGCTTTACTGATATACTTCCAGAATCTATTGCTTCTGCTTTGTTAAACTTAGAGGGATCATATGATTCAACTAATAAATTAATTGCAATGAATCCAGGATCTCTGTATGAGAATATTGATAGACAATTCGATTTAATTGTTTTTAACCCTCCCTGGATAGATGCTAAAGCTTCTAACAGAAGTGAACTCGCGTTAAATGATAAAGACCAAAACATTGTAAAAGAATTTTTATCAGCAGGAAAAGAATATTTAAACGCAGATGGAAGAATCTTATTAGCCTTCTCTGACAACAGTGGAGATAAAGCAGTAGAACTATTTGAAAAAAATATTACTGACAATAGTTATGAAACTGTAAATATCCACACTGATAAGATCCAATCATATCAATCAGGCAGGAAATGGATGAAGATATTCGTATATGAGCTTAAAATTAAATGATTAAGGAGATAATAATGGACAAAAAAAAGTTGCTTGAGATATTAAAGAAAGAAAAAGTTGAGTTCTTAAGGCTTCAGTTTATTGATATTCTCGGTATTCAAAAAAATGTGGAAGTTCCCAAAAGCCAGTTCAAGAAAGCTATTGATGGAGAAATAATGTTTGATGGTTCCTCTATAGATGGTTTTACCAGGATTGAAGAATCGGATATGCTGCTGAAACCGGATCTTGATTCATTCTTGATATTTCCATGGAGCCAGGAAAGGAATAAGACAGCCAGAGTACTCTGTGATGTATATACTACAGATGAAAAACCTTTTGAAGGATGTCCAAGATATGCATTAAAAAAAGTTGTTAAAGAAGCAAAAGATATGGGATTTGAGATGTTCGTTGGTCCAGAACCTGAATTTTTCTTATTCAATCTAGATGAAAAAGGAGAAGCCGTTCTTGATGTTCATGACAATGCTGGTTATTTTGATCTAGCACCATTAGATAAAGGTGATGATGTTAGAAAAGAAATCGTTATTCTTTTACAGAATCTGGGATTTGAGATTGAAGCATCTCATCATGAAGTTGCAGCAGGTCAACATGAGATTGATTTCAAGTATGATTGTGCACTTAAAACTGCTGATAATATCACCGCTTTTACATTTATTGTTAGAAAAGTAGCAAAACAATTTGGACTTTTAGCGACATTTTTACCAAAGCCGGTTTATGGTATAAATGGTTCGGGTATGCACTTGAATCAATCATTGTTTAAGAATGGGAAGAATGCATTTTATGATCCAAAGAAAAAATATCAATTAAGTCAAACTGCCTTATATTATATTGGCGGATTACTAAAACACGCTAAAGCCTTAGTTGCGATTACAAATCCTTTAGTAAACTCTTATAAAAGGCTTTTACCCGGATATGAAGCACCTGTGAATATAGCTTGGTCATTGAAGAATCGAAGTCCATTGATTAGGATTCCTGATAAAAGAGGTCCTGCAACCAGAGTTGAATTCAGAGTGCCTGATCCATCGGCGAATCCTTATTTAGCTATCGCTGCATGTTTGAAAGCAGGATTGGATGGAATTAAAAATAAAATTATTCCTCCAGATGCAGTTGTTGGAAATATCTTCAAATTCACGGAGAAAGAAAAAAAGAAATATAAAATTGATACATTGCCATCTACCTTAAGTCAAGCACTTCATTATTTGAAAAGAGATCCAGTAATTTTAGAAAGCCTAGGAGATCATATTGCAAAGCAGTTTATTTACGCTAAAGAGAAAGAATGGAAAAAATATTCTTCACAGGTACACAAGTGGGAAATAGATAAGTATATAACTTTGTACTAGAATTTACATGAAAAATAAACTTTTTGTCATATTAGCTTTTATTTTAGGATTTACCCTTTGGTATTTTCTAGTATATCAGCAAGAGTTGAAGCAAATAATTGTTGGTCATTTTCCACGACCCGGAGTAATGAATGAACATGTCATTTGGGGAATGCCAATTGTTTCAACTGCTACGATATTTAAATATAGCGGTTTAGTTTTAGGTTATAATAATGATAGAAAAACTCCTGACTGGGTAAGCTACCACATTACCGATGATTATATAAATGGGAAAAAATATTTAGATAAAAGGAAATTTAAACCTGATCCGAATATAGAAGATGAAAATAAAGTCAGAACGTCAGACTATACAAGGTCAGGATATGATAGGGGGCATTTGGCGGCACAGGCAGATATGAAGGGGCGTGATCTTCTTTGTGAGTCCGAAGCATGTTATCTGACAAATATAGCTCCACAGAAACCCAGTTTTAATCGTAAAACTTGGTTAAATTTAGAAAAAGCAGTCAGAAAGTGGACTTTAAAGTATAATGAATTATGGGTAATTACAGGATCTATTTACGATAGTGATCATACTTACATTAAGGATAAAATAGAAATTCCAGATGCTTTTTATAAAATAATTGTAGTTAAATTAGATCAAACCTACGGATCAAATGCATTTGTTATTTATCAGGATGATAAAACTTATAATTTGGAAGAATATATTGTAAGTATTGATAGTGTTGAATCTGCTACAGGGATTGATTTCTTTTCGGAGTTGGAAGATAACTTAGAGAATAAATTTGAATCAAATATAAATACTATTTTTACAGGGTGGAGATAAAATATTTAGTAGGTACGCAGCACAAGTCTGAGTACCCATAATTTTTATCTTTTCATTAATTCCAGCATATCTTTTACAGCTCTATCCATCCCAACAAGGCTGGCTCTAGCAATAATAGAATGCCCAATGTTTAACTCTTCGATCTCTTCTATTGCTACAATTTCTTTCACATTATGATAATTTAGACCATGACCTGCAGAAACTCCCAATCCTAATTTTTCACCGTAAATAGCAGCTTCTTTAATTCTTTCGAGCTCATCAATAAGTTCACTATCAGTTTGAGCATTAGCATAGTGACCTGTGTGTATTTCTATATAATCAGCATCAACTCTTGAGCATTCTTTTATTTGCTGAATATCAGGATCTGCGAATATAGATACTTTTATGCCAGCTTCTTTTAAGCGGAATATAACATCTTTAAGATGGTCTTTTTGGTTTATAATATCAAGCCCACCTTCGGTAGTTAATTCTTCTCTTTTTTCCGGGACAAGAGTTACCATATCAGGTTTTGTCTTAATAGCTATTTTCACCATTTCATCTGTTGCGCCCATTTCCATGTTCAAAAAGCTTTTAACTGTTTCTCTTAATCTTCTTAGATCGGTGTCATGAATATGTCTTCGATCTTCTCTTAAATGAGATACTATCCCATGTGCTCCTGCTATGTCAGCTAAAATGGCTGCGGCTACAGGATCCGGTTCGTAAGTTTTTCTGGCTTCTCTGATAGTTGCTATATGATCTACATTAACTCCGAGTCTCATTTTCTTCCTCCACATCTTTTGACTTTAAATCGTATTAGGTCGGAGGTAAACCCCGACCCTACGGTATATTTAATTATCAATTATTCATTGTAAATTGTCAATTACTTTAACCCTTATACATGGCATTTTTCTTGAATTTACCTTGAGAAGGGCTTGATTGTTGCATCATTCTCTTTCTTGGAGGATTTTCCAACATAAACTGGTACCATGGATCTCCAAATGCTTTCATTCTCATTCTTCTGCCATTTCGAAGTTCTAAAATATTTGATTTAATCCTATCATCTACTTCTTTGAGTTTTTTATTTCCCTCTTCCAATATCTTGATAGCTTCTTCTTTCTTATTTATTTTATCTAAACAATAAGCATATAAAGCCCATGCGAGACCTTCTTTCTTTCCAGCAGAGACCATATTCTTGAATACTTTTTCCATTTCTATCGGATTCTTTTCATGCATATATATTACCCCAAGCATTCCTTTTGAGACCCAATTGAGTGATGAGGATTTTTGAAGATTAGACTTTGCGTTCTTGTTATCTCGTCTCATGAAGTATAACATTCCTATCATACCATATATTTGACCAGCGATAAAAGGACTTTTCTTTCTTAATACAAGACCACTCTCGTAAATTTTGATCGCTCTTTCAAATTTTTGACTATAAATTGCTATTTGAGCTTTTTCATTTAGGGTTTCCAGTTCTTTCATTGTCTTCTTTGTCAGTATGAAAAATGCTACTAGACTCACGATTACAGCTATTAGGATAGAAAATCCTAAATTATCAAGTAAAAAATTCATTCCTGCTGTAATTGTTACTGCTATTATAATGGAAATTAAAATGTTTCTCATTGTGTTGTATCCGATTTATTTATGATATTTTCTATTTGTAATTATTGTGTATGCTCTGTAAATCTGTTCCGAGAGAAATAATCTTATCATTTGATGAGTCAACGTAAATCCGGAGAAAGAAATCCGGAGATCTACAGATTTTCTAACTTCATTATTAACTC
>JAQICU010000052.1 GCA_027858325.1 Candidatus Cloacimonadota bacterium | reverse complement strand
TATGTATGCCGCGCCAATTTTTTTTGTACACATAACTAACCTATAGTTATACCAAAAATGTACACAATAACTTTTTTACGAAAAGTTATTGTGTACATTTTAATCCTCGTTCTCAATATCTAAATTATCTAATGGTTTTTTAATTTTAATAAATCCTACTCTTATATCGAAATGATACTTAAGCATACAAATATCCTCTTTAAAATTCTTTTTCGTAAACATATGATCAATACAAAAACGAAACTGCAAAATTCTAAATTAATTGTCAATTAGTTATTACTTGCCTGAATAACAGATCTAATTAAATTTTCTCCATAAGGTTAATTATGGAAATAAAGATCAATAAATTAATTGCATTAAAATTTACAGCGATCGGGCTTGCTTTGAGCATTATTGGTCAATTCTTAATAGGAAAGCAAAGCATTCTGGCAATTGTTTTAACTACTCTGGGAGTTGTTTTCGCTGCAATTGGTGTTTTAATGTCGCTGGGAATTTTAGATTATTTTAAGAAGAAACAAGATTAATCTTTTCATGAAGAGTAGAGAAGCCTTTAATGTATTACCCTTCCTTAGAAGAACAACGCTTGCCCCGCTGTATAGCTTGGGGTATAAGATTCGTCAGGGTGACAAATGTAATGGTGAATATTAATCAATTATATAACACCCGCATCTTTCGGGATGATCTTGTACCAAATCATCGTTTTTTACTTTCCTGATGATCCAACAAACCAGAAAATCTCCACCGGCTAAAACTGTAAAAAGAGTTCCATAAATCAGCAGCCAGCTCTTTCCAATAATTAAAGCAACAATGGAAGGAAAAATCCCCAATAGAATTGCCGGTAGAAGTAACGATATACGATAAACAGAAGCTTTAAGCGGAATCCTGCAATGAGCAAATGGTGAGAGATACTTCCATTTTATACCAATCTGAACTATTTCGATCTTGAGTTTTCCAAAGATCAGGAACCCAACAGCGTGAAAAACTTCATGGAGAAATAATCCCATAATGAAGGCAATTATAAAATAGGGAAGAGCCAGGTAGATCGAAAGAAATCCTTTGGTGAAAGTCTGCCAGTCCCAAATTAATACAAATGGAAAGACCAGGCAAATGATCGTGATCAATACAATTGGGATTGCGTAAAGGTTTGCACTTAGTGCAGAAATGGAAAGATCTTTCATGATCTATTTGAAGAATTCATAACCTAGAAGGAGATACATTTCAGAATTTATCCCAATTATCGGCCCTCTATTTATTCTTCCGATCCGCATTAATATTCCACTGGAATGACGTAGTTTGAGTTCATACCCTATAATCGGTTTTCTATCCTCAGCTTGTGTCCAACTGATATCAATTCCCCAGATCTCGGAAGCAAAATGAAAACCTAAAAGTGCTCTATGAATTGTCAGGCTTCTTTCACTTGATGTTTTATATTGCTTATAATTGATCTCTGTGCGTTTAACACCACCGTAAAATCCATAGGTAAAATAGGAATCTTCAGTTGAATAATTTGCAAAATCATGCATATAAATGCTATATGATCTCAGCAAACTGAATCTCTCATCAATTGTATAAACTTTTTGAAATGTAGCTCCACCGATACCCATTACATCAATAATATTAAAAAGATCCAATTGGGCCTGAAAACCAAGAACAGGTTGATCGTATTTGTATTTCTGATATTCAGGATAATAAAGAGCTGCGTTAATTCCAAAAATATAATCCATTTGATCGGCTGCTAAATTTATACTTACGAAGATCAATATTAAGATAAATATTACTTTTAGTTTTCTCATTTTCATCACTCTCTAATGCTTTACTTTTAAGTAGCAGCTCAGAGGGCTATACTTCTTTGTCCAGCAATATTCTGTTTTCTTCCGGATGATTGTGTTTTTCCAGGCCGGTTATGTAGAATCCATTAGATAGAGCAAATTGGAGCATGGCTTTGTGTTTATTACGTGTTTTCATTTTAATTAATTTTATTTCTTTCTCTTCAACCCATTTTTGTTGGGAACGTGCTAATTCTTTAGCGATCTTTTTTCTTCTATATTCTGGAATAACTCCACTCATCCAGGAATAGAAGTTATCATTGATCTGATAGCCGACCTTAAACCCGGCAGGCTTCCCATTCCAATAAGCAATAAGAATGAGATGCATTTTGTCTTTTAGTCTTTTCTTATACTCAACTTTTTCATAGGGATTTTCCAATTCAGGTATCTTCTTTGAAATTTCTACAGCTTGCTTAATTGTTCCCTCAACAATGCGCAGGTTCTTGTTCATTAACATGTCACTATAAGAATTTGTGATCAAATCCTCATCTTGTATTTGGAATAATAAGAGGTATTCCTGACATTGCTGATAAAGTTTTTCAGCTCCAATGTTCCCTGTTCTATCAATAGCTTCAATTTCAACGAAACTGCCCAATTGTTCAACTTCATCAATATGGAATTTTATGTTATCAATATAATAGATTTCTCTTTTTTTGTTTACGACTATTAAAGTACCGATTGCTTTTTGAAGTTGCTGTTTTACCAGGTCTTCTTTTCCGGGGTGATAGTAAATAACATCGGAACGTTTGGGACCGGAGATATCTTCTCTGTCATAATAAACAAGGCTGTATTCAAGATTTCCTTCTCTCATTTTAAGGCGTCCGTTCTTAACTTTAAAATAGGTGTCTTTCTGGATGTCTGTACCTTTGAAAAAGGCTTTGTTTTCTTTGAGAATTTTGCGGATATCTTCAGGATGCTTACATTTTGCTTTTATTTCAATATTAACGGCGGCCAAAATTGTTATCCTATTTGCTTACTATAAATTTCACTAATTTTTTTTATTGCACTATCTATTTCTTTTATAGTTGTCATCTTGCCGGTTGAAAAACGGATCGTTCCCTTAGCATATTCTATTGGTACTTTCATAGCTTCCAGAACTGGAGAAAATGTAACCATATCGGTTCTACAAGCTGCTCCGGCTGAAGCAGCGATCTCAAGAAACAGGGAGAGTTGAAAATATTCGTTCATATTTAGAAAGCTTACGTTCAAAGTATTCGGGAGTCTTTTCTCAGGATGCCCATTTAATCTAATATCCGGGATTTTATCAACTAATCCGTTCCATAATCTATCACGCATTTTTTTCATGTGATCATAATTCTGTGTAAGCTTAAGTTTAGCTATCTCACAAGCTTTTCCTAAACCAACTATCTCAAGAATATTTTCTGTCCCAGCCCGATTACCATTTTCCTGTTTGGCTCCAAATATCAATTTTTCTAATTTTATTCCCTGCTTAATATAAAGTGCTCCAATGCCCTTAGGAGCATAGATCTTATGCCCGGCTATTGAAAGTAGGTCAACATTTAATTCTAAAACATCCACAGGAATCTTACCCAGAGATTGAGCTGCATCTGTATGAAGGCAAATTCCGGTTTCATTTGCAACTTCCGCAATTTCTAATATCGGTTGAATTGTGCCGACTTCATTGTTGGCATGCATAATTGAGATAAGAATTGTATCTTTGGTAATTGCATCATTAACAGATTTAACCGAAACCGTTCCATTTCTGTCAACGGGCAGATAAGTTACTTTGAAGTTGTGTTTTTCCAAATATTTACAAACCTCAATTATTGCTGGGTGTTCTATTGCAGATGTGATTATATGGTTTCCTTTATGACGGTTTGCAAAAGCATATCCTCTTAAAGCATAATTATTCGATTCAGTTCCACCGCTTGTAAATACGATCTCTTCTGGTTTGCAATTGATAAGATCTGCAACTTGTTCTCTGGCATTAATTACTGCTTTTCTGGCAATTACTCCAAACCAGTGAGTACTGGAAGGATTCCCGAATTTATGGTTTAGAAACGGTAGCATTATCGCTGCAACTTCAGGATCTAAAGGTGTCGTCGCATTATAATCAAGATAGATCGGTTCCACTTATTCATTCCTGTTCTTTATTTTTACATTTTTCTTTTTCAACTTCATGTTCTTTCATTATCTCGCAGTTGAATTTCTTTGAATTCGAAATTTTGATTTCTGAACAAGTTTAAACATATTTCACAAACCTCTGTATCATACTTGCCAAAAACATCATTTTCAATTTCTTCTAAAGCATCCTCAATTCCAATAGCAGGTCTGTAAGGTCTGTTTGTGGATATAGCCTCAACTACATCAGCTATACGTAAAATTCTAGCTTCGATACAAATATCATCTCCCTTAAGTCCGCGTGGATAACCACTACCATCTAAAGATTCATGATGTTGATAAACTATTTCAGTTATCTTTTCCGGGAAATCAATTTTCTTTAGTATCTGATAACCCGCTTCAGAATGTATTTTAATGAGATTATATTCACATAAAGCTAATTTACCGGGCTTGCATAATATTTCGGTTGGAAGATTAATCTTACCAATATCATGCAGAATTGCTGAAATTCTCATTATGTCCAATTGTTTCGGATTAAAATACATTTCCCTGGCAATGGCAAGTGATAGAGTTGCAACTCTTTTTTGATGTCCCGCAGTATATGGATCCCAAATTTCAATTGCAGCTAAAAGTGCGTTTACGATCTTTTCCATAATACTCCATTAGTTTTGATTCTCTATGTATCTAATATAATATTATTTAGTTGAGTCAACGAAATAAAAAATTATCTCGGAGCAGTTCTTATTTTGATCTCTTCGAATTGGAATCCTTTTTCATTGAATAAATTCAAACAAATATCCACTACTTCCGGATCGTACAAGATACCGGCATTAACCGTTATCTCTTCGAGTGCATGGTTAATGCCTTGCGAAGAGCGATAGGGTCGTTGGGAGATCATCGCATCTACAACATCAGCAACATTAACGATCCTTGCTTCCAGCATTATTTCTTTTCCTATAAGACCTTGTGGATAGCCTGAACCATTAATTCTTTCATGGTGTTGATATACAATTTTAGCAATAGGCATTTGAAAATCTATTGTTTTTAATATATCATAACCGGCAAGAGGATGGTTCTTGATCACGCTGAATTCTGTTTCTGTAAGAGTAGATGGTTTTGAGAGAATTTCATTTGGAATATATATTTTGCCTATATCGTGAAGGATCGCAGCGATTCGTATTGCATCAAGCTGAATCTTGTTCAATTTCATTTCATATGCAATTTCATAGCTCAATTTTGCAACTCTAAGCTGATGTCCTGCAGTATATGGATCACGAATTTCAACTGCAGAGATGAAAGCATTTATGGTCTCTTCAATAGCTTTTTTTAATCTAAGGAAACTATCATTTAGCTGGATTTCGATTCTTTTCCTTTCAGTAATTTCTACTTGTAGTTCATGATTTATTTCAGCCAACTCTCTAGGTCTGTCTTGAATTAGTTTTTTTAATCCAAATTAAGCTTGTTCTAATTTATTGTCGATCTCTTTTTTATCAAAATAGACTCCTAAAATCTCAGTAGAAATTTTAAGGAGCGAAAGCTCTTCCTCTCTCCATTGTTCAGCCTTATATACATTATCAAATCCCATGAAACCAATCAGATTGTTAGCGGATCTCAACGGTAGAACTAAAATAGACTTAATATTCTGATCTTGTAAAGATTTCTTTTCTTGATGTGCTTCAGTTGGCATTTTAGAAACATCCGTAATATGAATTATCTCATCATTCTCTAATTTACCCATCCACCATGGTAACGAATCGGTAGGAATATCCTGAAGATTGCTTACTTGGGGTTGTACACCATCTTTGCACCATTCATGAGTGTTATCTATTGTGTCGTTATCATTATTCAGTAAAAAAAGGTAGGAGCGACTAGCTTTGCACATCTCACCAATTTCTTGTAATGTTTCATCAACAGCTGCGTCAAAATCAGATACATTAATAAATCTAGAAGATATCTTTGCGACGATCTTCTCAATTTTCAATCTTTTTATTAATCTTTTTTCTGCTGATATTCTATCAAGAATTTCATTTTGTAATATTATGTTGTTGATTTTTTTATTTTTGTTTCGATTATATTGAACTACTGAAAAACCAGTGACCATGAATAGACTGGCAAGAAGTAATAATAAATGCAGATTCTTTTTTTCAGCTTGTAGTTCCATTATTTGATTGTTTTTTTCTAATTGAACAAAGTCATGCTCTCTTTCTCCCATTTCAAACTGTGCCTGCATACTTGTTATCTTTTGAGTCATTTCTTCACTGAAAATTTCATCTTTAATTTTTGTGTGAAGTCTAAAATATCGAAGTGATTCATCAATATTTTTATTCACTTTATAGAAGTCTGATAGTGCCAGATAGCCATTCATTATTAGCTGTTGTGCTCCAATATCCGTAGCAAATTTAAGACCTTGGCTAATATTTGCATATGCGTCAGCCATACTGTTCATCAATATTTGCAATTGCCCAATATTGATAAATGTTTCAGCAATGCCGTATTGATTACCTGTCTCAAGGATCAGATCCAGTGATCTTTGGAAGTAAGCTAGTGCTTTATCATATTCATTTAATTTTTGATGAACAATACCAAGATTATTCAATACTGACGAAATACTTTTAATATTACCAAGTTCTTGTTCGATTTGTAAAGATTGATTATAATAATCTAGAGATTCTGTATACTCACCACGATTAGCATACATGATTCCAATATTATTTAATGCTAAAGAGATTTCTTTTTTATTTCCACTATCCTTTTCTAATTTAAGTGCTTGCTGGTAATACTCAAGAGCTTTATCGTAGTTATTCAATGAGTGATAAAGATTTCCTAAATTGCTGAGTCCCATTGAAATACCATTTTGGTCATTAATTTCGTAACTTAATTTCAATGAGATAAGAAAGAAATTTAAAGATTGATCATAATTGCCAAGTTTTTCATTATCTTGCCCAATCCAATTATTAACGATCAGCATTCTGGGTTTATCTGCAAGTTGTTGATATATTTTAAGTGATTTAAAATGAAATTCTAGAGCTTCATTATAATTGCCGAGATGATAATAAGCTGAACCTAGATTTGTAAGCGATGTAGCAAGATCTTCCCTAATACCAGATTCTTGCGAAATTTGAAGAGCTGATTGGGCATATGTTATACTTTTACGAGCGGATATTTCCTGATATGCTTGTGAAAGTTCATTTAGAATAACAACCTTTTTATCATTGTCGGCTGTCTTTAAATACACTTCCAAACTATCAATTCTAGTACCTGCTATTAAAAAACTAACAGAGCAGATAATTATAATAAATATAACAAAATTCCGCATAATATCCCTTAAAATTAAGATGAATGTAAATAAAAAAGAATATTGAATTAATGCAAGTAATTTATTAATGTGTGTAATTACAAAAAAAAGGGGTGGAATATCACCCCTGAATTATTTGCACATACTACTTAGCCATTTTCTTAAGTTTTGTTATTCGCTTTTTCTGAACACTAGCTTGTTTAGGCTCATCAAAGTGCATATTCTCAATTGTATATAAGTAATCAATAAGTTCTTGATTAGATAGAGTTCTTGCTTTCACTTTTTCTTCTAAGAGTGCTTTGGCTTTTATATTCCAGAACGAAATTTTTGCTTCTTGTGCAGTAAGTAATCCGGCTTTCTTGAATATACGAAGAAGTTGATTATGGATGGTTGATTTTTTTGGGTTCTTAAAGCTCGAAATTCTACCATCATCTGCAATTGAAGTTGATTCCATTTCAAGATATGATGCTTTGGGTAAGAGCAAATGTGAAGAGTCTGCATCATCGATATGAGTATTGACCGATACAATAAAATTACTGTTTTTAATGCGTTTCTTCTGCTCTTCACATGGTAATTCACCATAGAAAAGAACGAAATTATGATTACCCGGTTCACCTGCATTGATCCCCAGTTTCTGCAATCCACGCAAATTATTGAACTTAGAAGTTGGAAATATGCCAGATCCCTTTTCAAAATTACAAACCAGAGATGATATCGCCCAGATATTCCAAATTGATTCTTCCGAGATAAGGTCACGATTATAGATGAATACCGTTTTTTCTGGAAGGTCAAGCTTCAATGGTTCAACATGTTGTTCGTCATCATCAAAATCATCCATCTCATCTTTAACCTGTTCAATATTATATTGCAGGATTTTTTCCAGTATCTTAACAAAAGGTTCATCATTATGTAATTCATCAGCGAAATCATTGAAGTCTCCTGTCTCATTTGTGATCAATATTAATTTTGCACCTTTCCTCTGTAATCTACGAGCAATTGTTTTATAAACCTTACTTATCTTTCCTACTATAACTATATACTCAGCTTGTTCAAGATCATCATAAGTTTTAGTATAAAGATTGGTATCAAACAGGTTATCAACAAAGCTATCATAGATGGATAGAGAAGATATTTCTGAGCCAATCTTTTTTGCTATATGCTGCATTAATAGTGTCTCTTCAATTGATGAAGTTGGAGAAATATATATCATTTTAGTCTCAGCAGTTTGCAATTTATCTTCAATAATATTTGCAGCTTTATCTATGTTTTTTATTGGAATCCACAGATCATTATTTCTTTGATAAGGATGTTTGATCCTCTCTTCATCTTCAAATATCTGCCAACCGAATTTACCGTCAAAACAAAGATCTCTCTGGTTGAAAGTTTCTCCATCTGCAGGTTCAACGATTGTAACTCTGTTATCTTGGACACTTACTTCAATATTACAGCCTGTTCCGCAAAGACCACAATTTTGAATTGTTTTCTCACTTAGATGTGGATTAAGTTTAATGTATGAATTCTTAGGAAGTAAGGCTCCAACTGGGCAAACTTCAATACACTTACCACAGATCTCGCAGTTTGTTTTGGAAAGACTTTCACCAAATTCAGGTGCTACATAAGTTGTGAACCCACGATAGATGTAACCCAATACACCTGGACCTTGAACTTCAGTACAAATTCTAACACAACGACCACAATTAATACATTTATTTGCATCGCGACGAATAAACGGATGACTGTCATCGATAGGATGCTTGTTTTTATCCCCCATAAAGAGATCAACTTCAATTTTATAATCGGTTGCAAACCTGCGCAGATCACATGTTTCATTAACTTGACAGCCGCATTCCAAGCAACGCTCAGCCTCTGCGCGTGCATCTTCTTCTTCAAACCCAGTTTCTACTTCCTTAAAGTTGGAAGCCCTCAACCTAGGTTCTAATTCCGGCATTTTAAAACGTGGAATTTCTTCATATTGTTCAAATTCTTTTGGGTCAACATCTTTCAGTTTCTTTTCTTTTTTGGAATCGAAAAGTTTAATCGAGCCTATCAAAGGTTGGTTATTCAGAAGTCTGTCGATTGCTTCAGCTGCTTTTCTGCCATCCGCGATAGCTTCAATTGCAGTGGCAGGACCTCTGCGGAAATCACCACCGGCAAAGATATTTCCAAGTCCTGTAAATTGTGTTTCTTCATCAGCAATAACTGTATCCCATCTCGTTAATGGTAGTTCCTTACCTTTTATCTGATTTTCTTTTTTTGCAACAAAGTCGATTTCTGGTTTTTGTGAAATAGCAGCGATTACCGAACCATATTCTTCTTTGAAAAATTCACCTGTCGGTTCAGGTCTTCTTCTGCCGCTATCATCGGGTTCGCCGAGTTTCATTTTCTCCATTTTAATTGATTTTAGCTTACCCCGCTTCGCAGTGTTTTCTACCGGGTTGGTAAGGAAATGGAATTTGATTCCTTCTTCTTCCGCAGCATCTACTTCATAAGCTTCAGCAGGCATTTCCTGTCTTGTCCGACGATAGACAAGAGTGACATTTACATCCATTCTTGCTGCAGTTCGAGCGCAATCGATGGCTGTGTTACCACCACCGATAACTGCTACTTTCTTTTCAAGTTTAATCTTCTTTCCCAATGTTAGATCTCTTAAGAAATCAACTCCGAGAAAGCATCCCTCAAGCTTACTTCCCTTAACTCTCATTGGAACTGCATTTTGTGCACCAATCGCAAGGAAAACCGCGTCATAGTTTTCATTTAGTTCAGAAAGAGTTATGTCTTTCCCCAATTCAGTTTTATATTTGATCTTCATACCATTCTTGCACATGAGCTTGATCTCTTTATCCAGGATTCTCTTTGGAAGCCTGTATTCAGGAATACCGTATCTTAACCAGCCTCCTGCTTTTGGAGCAGATTCTAAAACAGTTACTTCATAACCTTTATTGGATAGATAATAACCACAGGTAAGCCCGGAAGGTCCAGCACCAACTATAACCACTTTTTTACCATTGTCTGCATCTTTTTTCGGAATGTAGGGTGTTTTATTGAATATATCAAAATCTGCTGCGTGCCTTTTTAGCTGACGGATGCTAACTGGTTCTTCGACGATAGATCTACGGCATTCTTCTTCACAAAAGGCAGGACATACTCTTCCAATAGAGAGAGGCATCGGTAATGTCTCTTTAATTACTTTTACAGCTTCTCGATGCTGTCCATTTGCTATAAATGAAATATAACTTTGGACATCGACTTGATTTGGGCAGGCTATTTTACACGGTGCTTCACAATCTGCATAATGATCTGAAAGTAAAAGTTCCAAAGCCATTTTACGAGCCTTATGAACTTCAATAGAGTCAGTCTCTATCTCCATCCCATCTATTACTTGGGTTCCACATGCTGTAACAAAACCCTTTCTATCTTTTACCTTAACTGCACAAACCCAACAAGAACCATAAGGTGATAATTCTTTATCGTGGCAAAGTGTTGGGATCTCAATTCCATTTTCCTTTGCGACATCCAGGATTTTGTTACAACTTTCAGTATTAACTTTTTTCCCATTTATTTTTATAGAAATCATATCAATTATCCTTTCTTGATAGCATTGAATTTACATGCATCATAACAAGCACCGCATTTAATACAAGCATCCTGATCTATCTTATGAACTTGCTTTCGCTCTCCGGAAATACAATTTACCGGGCATTTCATAGCACACACAGTACAGCCAATGCATTTATCTTCGATTACTTCGTATTTTAGTAGAGAAGTGCAAACTCCAGCTGGGCATTTTTTATCTTTGATGTGTGCTATATATTCATCTCTGTAGTACTTCAAGGTTGTTAAAACAGGATTTGGAGCAGTTTGTCCCAGACCGCACAAAGAACCTTTAATAATATTATGTGCGAGTTCTTCAAGAGTATCAAGGTCTTCCATTTTCCCATCACCGTCTGATATCTTTATCAGAATTTCAAGCATACGTTTGGTTCCAACCCGGCAAAACGTACATTTACCGCAAGATTCATTCTGAGTAAAATTAAGGAAAAATTTAGCTATATCAACCATACAGGTTGATGTATCCATCACAACCATTCCGCCGGAGCCCATGATCGCCCCAGTTTTATTGATTGAATCATAGTCTACGATTGTGTCTAATAGTTCAGAGGGAAGACAACCACCGGAAGGACCACCTAATTGAACACCTTTAAATGGCTTTTCAGTTTTCATTCCTCCACCTACACCATAAATTACTTCTTTCAGTGGCATTCCCATTGGAACTTCAATAAGTCCGCTGTTTTTTATTTTTCCAGCCAGGGCAAAAACCTTAGTTCCCTTGCTTTTGTCAGTTCCATATTTTGCATATTCACTTGCACCATTTAATATGATCCAGGCTATATTTGCAAAAGTTTCTACATTATTAATGTTTGTGGGTTTTCCCCAAAGACCAGATTGCGCAGGGAATGGTGGTCTGATAGTCGGCATTCCACGTTTACCTTCGATAGAAGCCATTAAAGCAGTTTCTTCACCGCATACAAAAGCACCGGCTCCTTCCTTAATATGAAGTTCAAAATTAAAGTCAGATCCGAAAATGTTATTTCCCAAATATCCTTTTTCAGTTGCCTGTTCAATAGCTATATTAAGATGTTTGATAGCAAGTGGATATTCTGCCCGGCAATAAATATAACCTTCATCCGCACCGATTGCGTAAGCGCCAATGATCATACCTTCGATCACGCTATGAGGATCACCTTCCAGAACACTTCTATCCATAAATGCCCCAGGATCACCTTCATCAGCATTACAAACAATATATTTCTTGTCATTCTGAGCATTATAAGCAAATAGCCATTTCAATCCGGTTGGGAAACCTGCCCCACCACGTCCACGAAGACCGGAATTTTTTATGTCAGAAATAATATCTACTCGGCTCATTTCCTTAAGTGACTTCTCAAGAGCTGTGTAACCGTCATTTCCAAGATAATCATCAATTGAGATAGGATCAATAACACCGCAATTACGAAGGACAATTCTTTTCTGTTTCTTATAAGTTTTATTCTCACTTCCTTTAAGAATATTTGAAATAATCACATTTTCTTCGACAGGTTTACCTTTAGTAAAAGCATCAATAATATTTCCGATATTTTCAGGAGTGACTTCTCCATATATAATCGATTTTTGATCTTCTCTAGAAATCTCTACAAGGGGTTCCGCGAAACACATTCCGATACAAGCTGTTTCTTTAACTTCAACATCGATTTTATTTTTTTTAATATGGGTTTTTATTGCTGCAAAGACTTCACCAGCACCTGCTGCTAATCCACAGCTTGCTAAACCTACTTTTATTACTAAACTCAAATCATCCCCCTATTCATATTTCTTTAATATTTTCCCAATAGAATCAGGAGTTAATCTACCGTGTGTATTGTCGCCAACCATGATAACAGGAGCAAGGCTGCAGCAGCCAAGGCAGGCAACCGACATTACCGTGAATTTTCCATCTTTAGTGGTATCTTCTTCATTGGTTAAGTCTAATTGTTTATTAACTTCTTTCATGATGGAATTAGCATCGGAGACGTGACAGGCAGTTCCTTTACAAACTCGAATTATGTGCTTTCCTTGGGGTTTTAATCTGAACATTGTATAAAATGTTGCAACACCGTATATGTGTGCAAGTTTGATCCCTGTTTTTTCTGAAACGTAACTCATTAAGTCTTTTGATAGGTAACCTTCTATATCTTGAGCATTTTGAAGAAGTGGAATTAAAATACCTTTTTTACCAATAAATTTGTTAATTGTAATATCAATCTCGGTTTTAAATTTCATAATTATTTATGCTCTCCCAAAGATCTTATTTGAAAGTAGGTTTTTAAAAACTGGAATTGTATGTCAAATGTTTTTTGAATTTGAATGTTCTTAAATAAAAGAATATAGCTTTATCTAATATAATGGGTTCTGATAACTTGAGAGAATATAAATTCAAATTAGAAAAATAGTATTAACTCTATATTAAAAATATATTCTTTAGAACGAATATGAAATTTTTAAATAAGCCTGTTGGTGGCTATATTCATCAACCTTATTTATTTTATCATTTGCGGAATTATAACCCAGATAAACATAACTACGGTTTTTAAATTGCCAACGGAGATTAGA
>JAQICU010000133.1 GCA_027858325.1 Candidatus Cloacimonadota bacterium | reverse complement strand
GTTTATAAAACAAAGATAAAAAAAGATGATGAATTCTATTTTGTATGTTCCTATTATGGGAAAAAATTCCATGGACGTCAAACAGCTAACGGTGAGATTTTTGATATGAATAAGCTTACCTGCGCTCACAAAACACTTCCCTTCAATACAAAATTGGAAGTTACAAATGAGGATAATGGGAAATCTGTAATTGTACGGGTGAATGATCGCGGACCTTTTGTTAAGGGCAGAGATCTTGATCTATCACAAGCTGCTGCGCAAGAGATCGGATTGATTCCATACGGTGTTAAAAAAATGAAGATCAGGGTTTTGGAAAATAATGAATAAATTTCTGGAAATAACCAGCAAAGTAAAACAGGCACTGGATAATAATGAACCTGTCATTGCTTTGGAGTCCACAATAATCTCACATGGGATGCCGTATCCCGATAATATCCGAGTTGCAAAAAATCTGGAAAAAATTGCTGAAAATGCTGGTGTCATCCCAGCCACAATATGTTTAATGAATGGCAAGATCAAGATCGGACTCAATGATGATGAACTGGAACTGTTAGCCGTTAGCGAAGATGTAGCAAAAGTTTCTCGTAGGGATTTCAGCCGAGTATTAGCTTCTAAAAGAATTGGTGCTACAACTGTTGCTGCCACAATGATTGCCGCGTATCTAGCTGGTATAAAAGTTTTTGCTACAGGTGGAATTGGGGGTGTTCATCGTGGTGCAAAAGACTCATTTGATATTTCAGCAGACTTGAAAGAATTTTCTCAAACTCCGGTTATTGTTGTCTCTGCAGGTGCTAAAGCAATTCTGGATCTTTCTAAAACTTTGGAAATACTGGAAACTTTTGGCGTACCGGTTTATGGATTTCAAACTGATCTGTTCCCGGCTTTCTATTCTGCAGAAAGTGATCTGCATATCGATAGAATTGATTCAGAAAAAGAGATTGTTGATATTTACAAAACAAATATTAAACTCGGTTTTAAAAATGGAATATTAGTGGCAAATCCAATTCCTAAAAAGTATGAGATTCCATTTGCTGAAATGGATAAGCACATTAAAATTGCTTTGGAAAGAGCAAAGAGAAATGGTGTTACCGGCAGAGGATTAACTCCTTTTCTGCTTGCTGAAATCGTGAAAATAACAAAAGGCTCTTCGCTGGAAACTAATATAAGGCTTGTAGAAAATAATGTTGCTTTAGCCTGCAGAATAGCTAAGGCGTTCTAAGATTAGTTGTTTTTTCCGACAGAATGCACAGGATTTACAAGATATAAACCCTTGCGTAGGTTTTAGGGCTTCTTGGCTTTCTATGACCTTCGCAAGTTTAACCCATTGATTATCACACTCTTCTGTCTTCCTCGCGATCCATTCTCCGTAGCAGTGCTACTGCGAAGGATGAAAAGCGGGATCTAATAGAATCTTCTTGTTGATAAGTTGACCTTATCAACACAAATGCGTTAGCAAGTTTAACTTGCAACGAGTAATAGTTCGGTCAATTCGGAAAAATTCAATTATTCGTTTCACATCAATTCTGAGTATTTATCCGAAAGATACGTCGAGTCGAGATGATGTTTTTAATAAGTCTCGAGTCGTTGTTCCTTACGACTCGAATTCAAGAATATTAAAAAGCCTGCATCATCATATCCCAGGGTAAGGTTAATATCTTATCCTGTAATATATTGAAAGGAAATTGCAGAGCAGCCCAGATTCCCCACATCAAAATTAAAGACCAGAAGTCATATTTATATAACCACCATAAAATAAAAAATGTAAGTATTGCAGTTCCAAAACCCCAACTCAAAAAATTACTAACCATTGAACCGTAAAATCCCTGAAAAGAAATAAATCTTAATAAAGAGATGACGAATATCAATGAAGTAGCAAGCAATGCTTTTTTATAACTTTCACGATCTCCTCCCAGACTGCTTGCTGCCCACAAAATTATTGCATTTATCGGAACGAAGATAATTGAAATAATTATTTTACCTAACATTGGCTATTCTCCTTATATTTTTTTCTTGTTGATAAGTTGAACTTATCGACACAATTGCATTTGCAAGTTCAACTTGCAAACGAGTTCATATATTAATAAACTTTTTCACATTCTCAATAAAAGCGGTATTGTGCCCCGCATTACTTATTGTTACTCTAACATGTTTTGCTAATACAGGATGATGCCAAACAGGACGGATCGCAATATTATTTTCAGAAAGGAAGTTGAACAGATCCTCGGTTTTATCTCCGGCTGAGAAAGTAAGAAAATTAGTTGCTGAGGGATGAACCGAAATGCCATCAATTGCAGATAGTTGTTGAAAAATATTTTTCTTATTTTCAATGATACTTTTGTTATATTCCAGAAAAATATCTTTATTCTCTAACATGGTAGATATCATTGTTTGTGTCATCAAGTTCAAGTGAAATATTGTCATAACTTTTTCCAGTTCTATTATGTTTTCAGGATGAGAAATTATATAACCAAACCTGAGTCCTGCAGCAGAAAACGACTTAGAAAATGAACGAACAATAACCAGATTTGGGAATTCATATATATTATCAGCAAAAGTTTTTCCAGAGAATTCAAAATATGTTTCATCTATCAGAACCAGTTGGTTACTTTTTTCTAAGATCTTAATAATTTTCTTTTCATTCAGCAAATTCCCTGTTGGGTTATTAGGATTACAAAGAATTGCAAGTTTACAGTTCTCATCATCACAAAGTTCTAGGTACTTATCGATCGAAAAATCAAAATCAGAATCTAGAGAAAGGAATTTTATTCCCAACCCAACAGCTCCAGAATAACTTTTATAATCAAAATAAGTGGGAGCAAGCGAAACAGCAAACGAGTTATTGTCGTTCCTAACAGAGTTAAATAA
>JAQICU010000118.1 GCA_027858325.1 Candidatus Cloacimonadota bacterium | reverse complement strand
ACGAATGCTTTTACCATTCAGAAGAACTGCGCAGGCTCCGCAATCTCCCCGGTCACAACCGCATTTTGGACTTTTCACACCTAGTTTCTCGCGCAAAACATCCAGCAATATTTCTTCAGGATCTACATAAACGTGACGCAATTCACCATTCAATTTTAATGTTATCTTTTTCATGATCTACCACCTTTCAAGATCGCAACGGATTTTTGTAAACCGCGTTTAAACATTATTTTCATCATGTGAGTTCTATATTCTGCTGAAGAGCGGATATCAGAAATTGGAGAAATTTCATTTGGAATTAGCTCTGCAGCTTCTTCCAGTAATTTATCAGAAATTTCTTTACCTTGCAGGAAATCTTCCAGCTTTTTCATTCGTTTAGGAATTGGACCAACAGCGCAATAGGCAAAACGATAATTCCTGTTTGCATCAGCGAGAACACCAATTCCAGCTTGAGCAAGATCTTCACCTTTATATCGTCCTAATTTTTCATAAACTCCAGCATGTTTAAAAATTGGTATCTTGATTCCTAAAACAAGTTCATCATGATTTAGAATTGTTTTTTTAGGACCTACAAACCAGTCATGAATTGAGATTGTTCTTTTACCGGTTTTGCTTTGAACCAAAACTTCTGCATCATACACAAGCAGTGCCGGAGCAGAATCGAGGCTGGGAACTGCAGAGCAAATATTTCCAACAACAGTAGCCCTGTTTCTTATTCCAACCGAGGCAACTTTTTCACTGGCTTGCCATAAAATTGGTAATTTCTCTTTGATCTGTTGTGATTCAATAATCTCAGTAAATGTAACACCTGCCCCAATAAAAATATTATCTTCAGCTATTTTAATTTTACTCAGTTCAGAAATTCCTTTAATGTCGATCACATTTTCCGTTTTTACAAGTTCTTCTTTTAAATGAACTATTAGATCAGTTCCACCTGCCAGAATTTTTGCTTTTCCATTCAATTTTGAAAGTAAAAGCAAAGTCTGATTTATATCATTTGGCTTATGGAATTCAAAGTCGTTTATAATAGCCATAATAACTCCTTATTTTAAAGATTTGCAATATATAAATGTCGGCTAATTCTATCTGTATCGACAAATTTGAGAATAGAATTAGCTTCACTTATTCTCGATTCATAAATCTGAGAATTCCCTTCTGTTTCAAATTCATTTTTCAGAGTTTCTGCAATATTTTTAGACTTTTTCCAAAACTCTTTTTCACTATCTGTAAAATCCCAAGTTCTGAATTTTAAATTGTTTTTTTTCAAAGCCTGTGCTAATTTTGTTTTGTCGGGAAGTAATATTTCTCTATCTCCTTCTAGTTTTAACATTTGTGAAAAGAAGATTCCCAACTTACCATTTTTCTTTAGAATTGCTTTCATTTTTTGAATGGTTTTATTTAGATCTTCCACAAAATATAATGTATCGATAGCAATGACAGTATCGAAAGATTTATTGGGGAAATCTAATATATCCATATCCATAGTGATAAACTTCAATCTATCCTGTTTGGGTTTTGTTCTTTCCTGTGCCCATTTGATAGCTGTTTTGGCAAAATCAATACCAATAATATTTGCCTGCGTTTTATCAGAAATATATTCGGCAATCGTACCGGTAGCACAACCTAAATCCAGAACTCTCTGATGTTCATTTATCCCTAATAATTCCAATAATTTATTAAGTTGCTCCATATTCATCATATTGAATTGAGAAATATTCTTACCGTGTAGCATTTCGCAGTACTTTCCATAAACTGTACTTTTCTCTTTACGAATCAACATTTCGCCAAAACCATCAGCTCTCTGTTTTTTCATAAATATTATGGCTTTATTGGTCAAAGAATATTCCTCTTTTAGCTCCATAATTAATTTCTTCTGAATTAAGGATTTGTATGCAGAACTGAGATTTGAGAATTTATCTTTATAATGATGTTTCCCAGATGCTAAAATGGACTCTTTAGTAGCTTTTCTACCTGATCTTCCAATACCTCTAATCAAACTAAGAAGCTGATTTTCAGCTTTATTAATTTTCATCCTGTTTTCTACTTCCTATTTTTTTCTACTCAGATTCCATTGCTATTATACGACACATGGAAGATTCTAATTCAATACCGCGTAGTGGGAACATTCCAATCCAAACACGCTTGTTATTAACTTTGTTGATCTCACCACCCAGATTCTCCGCATGAAGTAATCCTTTTGGGAAAAGATTAAGATGCATTACTTGATAGAACTCTTCTAATGGGAACATTTCATCCCAGGTTTTTCCATAATCTGCAACTAATTTTTTCTCAGCTTCTTTGAAAGGTTTTGGATGCCAATCGCGAATGATCGTATTCATTGGGTGATCCGCACTGCCGCAATCTACTCCGATCCATTTTATTTCCATATCCAATGCCCATTGATGAAATTCAGGACTTGGACCAGGATGTTTTACAAAGTATCGAACTTCATCAGATTCTGGTTGATCCCAGCTATATTTATGATAACCAGTGTTGATGATGAGAATATCACCTTTATGGATGTCAACTTTCTTCATCAGCATTTCAGGAGTATAAAGTGAATAATCTGAAACTTCATCAGAAATATCGACAACCACACCTTGTCCGATCCAATCTTTTATCGGTACTTCACCAATTGTTTTTCCACTCGCAAAGAAGTGGATCTGACCATCAATATGAGTTCCAACGTGATTACTTGTTTTTATGATCTGACCATTTGCCCCTTGTCCCATATGAGCTCCAGCTAATCTCTTAAAATACTGAATCTGCAATGGCATATAACTTGGCCAGGGCGGAGTGTGAATACTTAATCTCTGTGTAAGATCATGTACTTTAACATTGTCCATAAACTCTAAAAATTCTTGTGGTTTCATAATTTTCTCCTTTTATTTATTTAATTGCTCTACTTTGCATTATCCACCTCATCCCAGCCTTCTCCTATCAAGGAGAAGGAGTCTAATACTTCCTCTCCTTTTAGGAAAGGATCGAGGTGAGGTAAAATCACTCTATTTTTAAATTCATTTATTTCCCAAATTGTTCAGCTAAACCGGTTGCTGCTTTGATAAACGGGTCCATCGGTGCACTTAATACACCGGCGCCAACCTGTCCAATTCCCGGATCTTTATGGGCAACGCCAGTATCAATAAATGGTGTTAAACCCTTTTCTACTACTTTTGTTACATCGATTCCAGTGGGTGTTCCACGGAAGTTCAAATATGGGATTTGATACATATTATTTTCACCAAAAGCTATTTCATACATTGCCAAAGTGTAGTTAACTGCATCGTTAGCAGTTCCACCCACAAATTGGACAATAGCCGGAGATGCTGCAATGGCAAATCCGCCTAACCCAACAGTTTCAGTTATTGAGCTATCACCAATATCAGGGTTAGCATCCTCTTTTGTAAAACCGGGGAAGTAAAGAGCATCTGGGACTAATGCTGCTCCCACAAACCATGAATCCTTAGTGCCTGCAAGCTGCAAACCAAAATCGGTTCCATTTCTGGTCATTGCAACTACGATACTGCTATTTTTTATATTTCTTGCAGCATCCAGAGTTACTTTACCAACAGGCATTGATAGATTCAGAAAGAAATGATCGTTTCCATTTATAAAATTGAGAACCTTGGCAACCACATCTTGTTTATCACATGTTTGTACAATTGCTGGAGCTATTGCTCTGTAGAAAAGAGATGTACCTGCTCTATTACGATTATGAACTTCGTCTCCCATGTGTAATGCTTGGGCAATTATATTTTTAAGGTCAATTTTCCCGATGAAATCAACAGCTTTCTTCAAAGTTGGATAAAGTTCTTTTTCCATCCATTTCAATCTTTCTATGGTTTCAGTATCATAGGCACCATAGCGAAGTACTTTTCCCAAGCCCTCATTTAAAGTACAATAGGCATAATTGCCGTATTCTTCATTTTTAAGAACGAAAACCGGCATAGATGCTGAAACAACTCCGGCCATAGGACCAACTGTTTCGTGCTCATGGCAAGGAGAGAATTGGAATTCGCCGGAGGCTGCCAACTTTTCTGCCTCATCGAAATTTTTTGCCTTTCCTTCGTAGATAATAGCTCCGATCATCGCGCCTTTCATAGGACCGCTAACTCTATCCCAGGTTATGGGAGGACCGGAATGTAATAACAGATTTTCACTCATACCGGGGATTACATTTCTGGCAATATCAAGTCCTACCAAATATGGTTTTCCATTGAGAATGATCTCCAAAGCTTTTTCATTGGCTGCTTCGATTATTGCTTTATTTTCCTGTAATATTTGCAGGACATTTTTATCAATATTGGCTGGAGGAGTCCATTCTACATTGATAACTTTTTCTCCTTGTTTTTCCAAATCATCTCTAAATGAATCCAGACCAACATTAACTACTTCAACTTTCTTTCCAAATAACTTCTTAAAACTCATATGTCCTCCTCTATTATATTTTATTAAAAATAAAGTTCGTCTTTCTGAGGAAATCTTCGAAGATATTTCTCACGAAGAATCTTATTATAGCATAGATCCTTCCAAGGAACAACGTGCAAGATTTGTCAGGATGACAAAAAATGATTAGTTTTGCAGTATTCATTTTATCTCTTTAGTTATCAAGTTAACAATTTCTGCAGCTGCTGCATTCGATGGCATTACGATAACTCCATTTTCTTCTAGAACTTTTATTATCTTGCTTCTGTTTTGAGGATCTTGCTCGGTTCCAGTTACAGAACAGATGAATGAGATGTTAGAAGCAATTTCTTGTGCTTCTTTAATTATTGGAAGTATCTCATTAATGGGATCAGCATGTGCACCATAACCCAACACAAGATCAAATAAAATTATAGCAGTTTCCTTATCTTTTGCTTCTTGAATAATTCGTTTATTCCTCAGATCAAAATCCATCATTGGATGTAAACGACCTACCGTAAATTCATCTTCACCCAGATCGACCAAGGTATGCTCTTTACTTGTCCATGAATCTGCTAAAGCAAATTTTTCATCTCCTGATCTATTGCTGAAAATATTATTAATATCTTTTTTGAGAATGATCTGAGCTTCATCACAAAGAGTTCCACCACTGAATAATCCGCGAATATATTTTCTTCCTGAAGAAATTTTTTTAACTTCTTTTTCTGCAATTGCTCCATAACTTAATCTTCTTTCTTCTAAAAATTCTGCTACTTTTGAAGTATCAAGATTATCTGAAATTGCACAAGCAAGCAGAGCAGCTTCTTCGAGTGTCTTCGCAGCAATAGCGCCGCTTTCTTCTACCATATCTGCATCAGCACCCAGAAAGATACTAACAACAGGTTTAGATATTTCATTAAGTTTAGCATTGATCTTATTTAGAACTGTTGGATGTGGTGGTTTGGAAACAAGAACAATTACCTTTGTCTCATCATCATCTTTTAGAGCTTCTAAAGATGAGATAAACATCAGCCCACCAACCGCTTCTTTGATATCACGTCCACCTGTTCCAATAGCTTGAGAAATTCCAAAACCTTCTTCTGAAATAATGGAGCTGACTTCCTGCAAACCGGTTCCTGACGCTGCAATAATACCAATATCTCCTCTATTTACTGCATTGGAAAATGCTAATGGAACACCATTAATAATCGCTGTTCCACAATCGGGTCCCATCATCAGCAAATCATTGGCAAGTGCATATTGTTTTAATTCAATTTCTGTTTCCAGTGAAACGTTATCGGAAAACAGCATCACATTCAGACCTTTCTTCAAAGCTTTCATCGCTTCATCACCAGCAAATCTTCCAGCAATGGAGATAAGGGCAAGATTAGAGTCAGGTTGAATCTTGATTGCACCTTCCAAACTTTTGGGAGTGAATGATCCTTGATCATCTTTCTTGTTTCTGATCTCAATTAATAAATTATTTACATTTTCAAATATTTCTTCAAATTTATCTTCGAAATCAGATTTTATAACAATCAATAGATCCGTATCATCGTATTTTTCGAATTCATCCAAATAGAGACCAGCAGTTTTGAGAATTGATTTATTTTCTTGTGTTGCCATCACAACAGTTGCATCAATTACATTATCCATTAGAGTAATATCTTTTCCCACGATCATCAGACTCACGGAATCAAAATATTCACCTTTTTTAACTATACTTTTAATCATTTAGAACTCCTTTTAATGTCAGGATAAAACCTGTTAACATATCAGATCCGGATGTATGTCCGGAATCAATTATTTTGTTTGTAAAATGTGAAATCACATTTTTATTATTTTGTTTCAATGCTTTCAATAATCCATAGAAATTTTCATAATAATTATTTGAACAAGCAAATTTTAGAAATGTGTTTGAGATTAAATTATTACCAATTGAACTCAAATAGCATTCTTCAATTATCTCAGAAAAGTCTTTACTAATAATTTCATTTAGATAGTTCAAAGCATATAGGATCCCGCAATTAAAATCATCTCCGCTGGGTGTTAGCCCAAATCCAACTCCTCTCATGTTTTTGGCAATTGAGGGGAGTTCTTCTAAAGAAATATTTTGAACTGCTTTTTTCACATGAAAAACAAATGCTTTTTCAAAAGAGGTTTGGAAGAATATCTTGTTAGCGGGGAATAGTAAAAATCCGAGACTTTTCGGAGACATTTTATCTGAGATCTCATCCATTAATATTTCAGTCGTGGATAACAGATGCGATTTGTTATTTATGATTATATTTTCTTCGATTCGAGGTTCTGATTGAACAATTTGAAGAGCTGTATTGCCGATCGTAAGAGTATGATCGGAGACAAGCAAAGTTTGTTCAGCAAGATATGGCAATTTATTCAAAACAACATTATTGGGTCCATTCCCAATTTTAGCTGAAACTAGAGAGACTATTTCAAGATCATTTGTGTAATTATGAACACTATTAAATTTGGAGTGTAATTTGTAATTACCGTTTTTTATACAATCTCCATAATTTAGAATATCCATAGAACCCCACAAAACTTATCATTCTCTTCTTAAGAAATATTAAGAGAGAAAAGAGTCAAATTTCTATTTTCGAAGACATCGTGTCAAATATTTTTTAATAACTTCAGTTTAATAAATTTACATTCTCAAATAAATCGCGAATGAATTATTCTAACTTAGATTCACAAAAAAAAGCCCGTTCATAATGAACGAGCTAAATTTGATTTAAATTTGATTGAATATTTCAAAAATTTATTTAAAATCCATTGTTTCTTTTGTGAATTTATCAACCCAATCTTGATAAACTGAATAAAGAAAATTCTCATCATTATTAAATTGCAGAACATATTTTGGATCTTTGTCCATTGCAATTCTAATATAATGACTTGATCCATCTAATAATTCAATTCCAATTTCAAGACTTGGGAAAGTAAGTTTTTCTTTATATGTTTCATATTTGTTATCAATAAAACCATTAACAGTGAGCTTGTTTAACTCGGAAAGAATTTCACTAAGTGCTGGATTATTTAAACTTACGTTTAAATTGCTCTTCCCATCAGTGTAATGCCATAAAGAATCCGAAGGTGTAAGTTCGTATGCATTAATATCGCTGAGAATGGATATTTTGGCAATATTGTATTCTTCAATTTCAAATAGAGTTTTTTCTCTCCATTTATCTGTATTTGAGGTTACAATATAATTAATATTTTCTTCTAACTTGAAGATTTTGTTTTCATCCGCTCTTCTAGCCGGAGTTGACTTTGAGGAAGAACTTTTACCGATAATTGCATCATCTATAACATTGTTATTCTCATCAAGAAATTTTATCCTTGTTCCATGGCTATTTGTAACTTTATAAGTATCGAATGAACTTTCACTCTCCGATATTGGCAAATTGGAAGTTTTTATATTTAGTACTTTAGAGAATATGTTATTGATCTGATATTCATTAGCATCATTTTCGAAAGGAAACACAATTTTCCACGTTTCATTTTGTTTTGATAGTCTTAATGTATCTTTAATATTTGAAATTTCAATTGTCATAATTTTTGCAGAGTCAGCTTGGAAAAACCGGATAGGTTTTTCAACATTATCACTCTTCTTTGTGATGAGAAATACAATTACTAAAACAATTAAAATTCCAATATATATTTTTTGTTTCTTATTCATAAAGTTCTCCTATATGCTTTCTTCGTTGCAATTCTCTTCTGTAATGCATAATCCCCAGTAAGATCAATAAAAGAGAAGGGAAAAGAATGTTGAACCATCTAATGAATTTTTTGGTTCCAGGCTTAATTTCTTTCAATGGGTTGAATTGTGTTTCTCGAGATCTTATCTCAATAAGTGTTCCTTCAGAAACCATATAATCAACAGCATTCAATACAAAATCTCTATTACCCGGAACACCTGCTCCGGCACCTTCTTGAA
>JAQICU010000094.1 GCA_027858325.1 Candidatus Cloacimonadota bacterium | reverse complement strand
CGGTAAAACAGGGACTACAGATGATTTCAGGGATGCCTGGTTCATAGGATATAATAAAAAACTTGTTACAGGTATTTGGGTTGGTTTTGATGATAATTCAAGTTTAGGGAGAGGACAATCAGGTGCAACCGCTGCACTTCCATCCTGGCCTTATATAATGAAGAAAGCAGTTTATCTGGATTCTCCCAAAAACAGTAAAGGAAATCCAATCGTGAACGGAGATGAACTGCAATTTAATAAACCTGATGGTATTATTACTGTGGAAATTTCTAAAGAAACAGGACTGCTTCCCAAAAATGACTATGAAGAAACAATGCAGGAAATATTTATTGCAGGAACAGAGCCAACACCACTCAGTGATAGTTTAAATTACAATTTCTACCCAACATTCTACCGTGAGCATGATATGGATTCTTTGGTGGTTGATCTGGGTGGAGTTGCGTATGTCTGGCCGGATTCTATCATTTTAGAAAAAACTTATCCCGATACATCACGACCGTATTATATGGTAATGGCACCACGACATGAACCTGACCCAATTGACTTAAGAGGCGCATTGATCTTAAAGCATAAAAAAATTATTGAAAGACCGGACAGTTTGTTGTGGAAAGGACCTGCCTGGTTGAATTCTGTACAGGATTCTCTCGATGCACTGGATAAACTCATAGACTCATTGATGAAGGCGGATCAATGATCTTTCAAATTGTTTATGCAGCTTCGATTGCATTTTTGCTGATATATCTATTTTACTTGCGTTTGTTTTATATTGGTTTAAAAAATAGAAATGTGAATTTTGTAAACTCCAAACCTTTTGTTTCTGTTGTTGTTGCTGCCAGAAATGAAAAGCAAAATATTGCTAGGTTACTCACAACATTGGTGAATCAGACATATCCGGCTGATAAATTTCAGATAATAATTGCTAACGACGGTTCCACCGATGGAACATCTTTAATCGTGGAAAAGTTTTCACAAAAATGGGTTAAAATTAAATTACTGAATGTAACTGGAAGAAATAATGCAATTTCCCCTAAAAAGAATGCCCTCTCTCAAGCTATAGAAATGGCAGAAGGGGAAATAATCCTTTCGACAGATGCTGACTGTCTGGTCGGAAAATACTGGATTGAATCTATGGTTTCTTGTTTTGATGATAACGAAATGGTTATAGGTTTTTCACGTACGAAATTAACAGATTGGTCAAAAGCCAATTTTATCAGGAAATTTGAGCATTTCGATTTTTTAGCGATGTTATTTGCAGCAGCAGGTGCAATCTCATCTCAGAAGTACTTTTCTTGCTCAGGGCAGAATATTGCTTATAAAAAAGAAGCTTTTAACAAAGTTGGTGGTTTTGAAAAGATCAAACACCTCATCTCTGGTGATGACGTAAATCTGATGCAACTTTTTAGAAAAAGCGGAATGAAGGTCAGTTTTGCTTTTACCGATCATAGCTATGTTTATACTCAACCAATAGAGAATACTGGGAAATTCTTAAACCAGCGGAGTCGGTGGACTTCCAACATGAAATGGCAGATATTGCTTAATCCTGAATTCTTTATTTACCTTTTAAGTGTGTTCCTTATAACTTTTTTACCGATTATAATTCTGTTTAATTTTTGGCAATTAGGAATTGTGTTACTGCTTTTGAGGATGTCTCTGGAAATCATTTTCTTAAAATACGGATATAAAGTTTTTGGTGAAGATAAAAAGAAGTTGATGTATTATCCGGTTTGGTTTATCATGCAACCGCTTTATATCATTACTATTGCAGTAATGAGTGGGTTAAATATTTTTTCGTGGAAGAAGTAATTGGACTTTGTAAATAGTTGTGTTTGTCATCCTGACGAGTCTTACATATTATCTCTGGAAGGATCTCAACTTATAATAAGATTCTTCGTGAGAAAATTCTTCGAAGAATAACTCAGAAAGACAAACATTTTTTTAGAATGCAAGGCACAAAAGAAGTAATTAAGGGGAGGTTATTATGATTTTGTTTAAGAGAATTTTATTAGTAGTTTTTTGTATTTCAATTTTATCAGTTCTTTATGCGCAAGATGATTATGACACATGGAAGTCGCAACAGAAAACAGAAATGAAAAAATTTATTACTGAGCAGGATAAAGCATTTGCAGATTTTCTGGAAAATAATTGGTGGGAGTTTGAAACTTTTAAGGCAGATGTAAAGGATATAACACCAAAACCAGTAAAGATTCCTGAAGTTGAACCAAGAAAGATCGAAGAAATAGAAGTTACGAATAAGATAAAAGAGATCAAGATTCCTCCCAAAATGCAAATTGAGGAAAAAGAGCAAAAAGATAGTATGGTGAAGGTAAAAATGACAGAAGATCCAAGAATAAACATAAACTATCTGGGCTTACCTTTAGAATTGAATTATCAGCAGAATGTCGATATTCAATTGCAAAGTCCCATAAATGAAAAAGGTATTGCCGATTTCTGGTATTCCATAAGCAATATTGATCACGCAACTTTTTTTACTCAAATAAGTGACTATAGAGAGCAGCTCAGATTAAATGATTGGGGATATTGTTTACTTCTGAATGAGATCACAAAAGAGGTTTCCGGTGATTCACAGAACTTAGCCAGACTTCTCTTGTGGTTTATGCTCACAAAATCCGGGTATGAAGCTAAAGTAGGGTTTGCTGAAGATAGTGTTTATCTATTACTGCCTTGCAAGAATACAATATATGGTGTATCTTATGTAGTTATTGATGATAAAAGATTCTATACATTATCATTTGATAAAAAAGAGCAACTTAATATTTCGATAAATACTTACGATGGAAAATATCCTAATGCAGATGATCTGATTGATCTTAGCATTAAAGAAACTCCAAAAATTAAGAACACTTTGATTGAAAAAGAACTAAAATTCCAATATGAGGATCAAGAATATTCTATTCCGGTTACTTATAATCAGACTACAGCAGAATATTTCAAGAATTACCCGCAGACAGATCTAGAGGTTTATTTCAAAGCTCCGCTTTCTGACGAAGCAACTTATTCGCTTACTGTTGGCTTGAAACCTATTCTAGAGGGAAGAACTGAAGCAGATGCTGCAAATGTGCTCCTCAGGTTCGTACAAACTGCGTTCCAATATAAAACAGATGGTGATCAATTTGGCGGTGAGAAAAGCTTATTCTCGGATGAAACACTGTTCTATCCTTATTCCGATTGTGAAGACAGATCAATAATTTTTGCTTATTTGATTAGTAATATTTTGGATATGAACGTGATCGGATTAGATTATCCGGGTCACATTTCAACTGCAGTTCATTTCCAGAATGAATTAAAGGGAGATAAAATTTTATATAATTCCACAAGTTTTATTGTCTGTGATCCAACCTATGTAAACGCTAATGTTGGTATGT
>JAQICU010000067.1 GCA_027858325.1 Candidatus Cloacimonadota bacterium | reverse complement strand
TTTCAAACAGAGAAGGAATATACTAGACAAGAAAAAATGAGAAATAATCGTAATTTTAAGGGTTAAATATGAAGTTTATAACAAAAAAAAATATCCTACTCCTTATCACAGTACTATTTTCAATATCATCGTTATCTTGTGATTACATTAAATTAAAGTATATTAGTAAACTCAAAAAAGAATTATCAATTCAAGAAACTTATAAACTGCTTGATGGTGGATATGAAAAAGAAATACCCTATGAAACCTACATTGACGATCAATTAGAGATCCATTCAATTATTATTGATCCCGATAAATTCAAAGCACGGTATTTACTTCTTTTTAGGAATAGTAAATTAGAATATTGGGGATTTCCTCATGAATTTGCCCGTCACTCCGATCCACTTTATAATGCTGTAAGTGAATATGCTATTACTTTAATTTTTAAAGAAGAGAAACTAGAAGAACAGAAGCTCGAAGAACAAAGAGAAAAGGAAGAAATTGGAAAACGCAGAAAGCATTATTGATTAATGTGAGGTAATAAAATGAAAAATGTATTAATTAGATTTGGCTTGGTTTGCATATTTCTTCTATCTGGAACTATCCTGTTAATCGCAAAAGATACTACTATTAAGTTATCAAAAATAACTCAATTTAGAAAAGAAATGAAGTTGAGAGAAGTAGAATATATTTTAAAAAATGACCCCGAGTTCATAATCGATTCTGACTCACTAACAATAAAAAATAATCTTGAAATGAGAATTTATAAAGTTAGTCCAGAACTTTATCATACTAGGTATTTTATACTTTTTAATAATGAGAAGTTAGAATTTTGGGGTTATCCTCATGAATATGCCCGTCATAAAAATAAATTATATAATGAATTTATCCAGATTGCTATAGATATTGTTGCAGATAAAGATGAAAAAATTGCAAAGGCAAAGGAAGCAGAATATCAGAAAAAGCTTGATGAAAGGAATAAACGAGAAGAAGAAATTCGTAATAGACCCCATTAAATGCTATTCATCAAGACACATAAATAATTCTATCTATTAATGGAGAATAACGTGAATACAATAATCGTTGGTAACAGAGAACTTACACCATCAAAGATAATTTGTGTGGGCAGAAATTACATTGAACATATCAAAGAATTGAATAGTGAAATTCCTGATAACATGGTCGTTTTTCTAAAACCTAACTCTGCAATATCATACGAACTTAATTCATTCCAAAAAGAACAAATTCATTATGAAGCTGAACTGTGCTTTGTATTTGAGAATGGAAGATTCTCCGCTGTTGGTTTCGGATTGGATCTAACCAAAAGAGAACTCCAAAACAAGCTGAGATCTAAAGGACTTCCCTGGGAAAGGGCCAAAGCCTTTAATGGCTCTGCTGTCTTCAGTAAATTTGTTGATGTAAACAGCATTAATCCAAGTTTAGCAATTGAACTAAAAATCGACGGGGAAATAGTTCAATCCGGCAATATTCATCAAATGATCTATAAACCTGCTGCGATCCTAACTGAATTATTAACTTTCATGAGTTTAAACGACGGTGATATTGTTATGACTGGCACACCAAAAGGTGTTGGCATTATAAATAGAGAAAGCGTTTTCATAGGTAAAGTGAAGGATGAAGATAAAGGAATTATAAGAGCAAAGTGGGTAGCAAAATAATAATTATTTATTAGGAGATGAATGGCTCATAATACTATTAGATCAAGCTATACTAAATTGACAGAGCGATTGAACCGCTTCCCGCAGGGTGCACCTCCTTCTGAACTTTTATTTAAAATACTTAAAATGCTGTTCAGCCGGAAGGAAGCTGAACTGGTCTCACTGATGCCGATCAAACCCTTTACTGCCAAAAAGGCTAGTCGCATTTGGAAGATGGATATCACCAATACCAAAAAGGTGTTGGAGACATTAACAGATCGTGCTATCCTGGTTGATGTAGAACAAAATGGAGAAACAGTTTATACTCTGCCACCACCTATGGCCGGCTTCTTTGAATTTTCTATGATGCGTATCAGAAATGATATTGATCAAAAAGTACTGGCTGAATTATTTTACGAGTATATGAATGTGGAAGAAGATTTCATCCGCGAATTATTTACCCGCGGTGAAACTCAACTGGGACGCACCTTTGTGCACGAACCTTCTCTTTCCAATGAAAATGCCTTACACGTTCTAGATTATGAGCGAGCAACAGAAGTTATTAAAACTGCCACTCATATTGGAGTTGGGATCTGTTATTGCCGCCATAAAATGGAACATAAAGGACAAGCCTGTGATGCTCCCCAAGATATTTGTATGACCTTTAACAATACGGCAGATTCATTAACAAGACATGGATATGCCCGTGAAGTGGATGAGACAGAATGCATGGATCTGCTGCAATCAGCCTATGATCATAACCTTGTGCAGTTTGGGGAAAACGTCAGGAACAGCGTGAACTTTATCTGCAATTGCTGCGGATGCTGCTGTGAAGCCATGATAGCTGCCCGGAAGTTTGCTATTTTAAATCCTGTGCACACAACCAACTTTCTCCCTCACATCAACACAGAAAGTTGTAACGGCTGCGGCAAGTGTGTAAACGTATGTCCGGTTGAAGCAATGACGTTAGTCTCTACTAATGACCCAGACAACCCGAATTTAAAAGTAGCAAAAGTTGATGAAGATCTATGTCTGGGTTGCGGCATCTGTGTTAGAGCTTGTGTTCAAAATAGTATCATTCTGAAATCCCGTCCTAAAAGAGTTCTTACTCCCCTTAATGGAGTACATCGGGTAGTAATGATGGCAATTGAACGTGGTAAACTACAAAATCTTATTTTTGATAATCAGGTTTTGTGGAGTCACCGAGCTCTGGCTGGTGTGCTGGGCGTAATACTCAAACTGCCGCCAATTAAGCAAATAATGGCAACCCGGCAGATCAAATCACATTATTTGGAAAATTTAATTAGCAAACACTATCTATAAAATCAATCATATACTCACATAACTCTTCTTTATAAGATTTCTAATAATCCGCATTCGGAACTCACCACCTAATATCCTCTCTTAAACAAAATAGAAGGGTAGTTTGATTGTCTCTCTATGTAAGTCTGTAGCAAATTCCTTTTTTCTATTGACGCAACGATACAGTTTTAAAATCTCAGAAAAAATTATGAATAAAGATAAAAAGATAAGAATAGTTGTTTTGATGCAGATGATAGTTATTGCCACAGTGGCAGTATCTATTCCTGCACTTATCACCACATTCCAAAAAGAGTACAACCTCAGCATAGCGCAATCTTCCATCATTCCCATTTTAGGTACATTGGCTGGGTTTATTACAAATATTTTGATCGCTTCTGTTTCTGCAAAAATGGGATTGAAAAGACTCAATTTATATTTCCTGATCATTGGCTTAATTGCCAGCACAACCTTAGCATTTTGCAATAATTTTTATGTGTTCTTGTTCGGTATTTTACTGGTAGGAATTAATACTGCTTTCGGGCTGACCAATACCTCAACAATATTTGCTCACATTAAACTGAAGTACCAGAACTACGGTGTGTTCCACGCCTTCTTCGGCATTGGCGGGATCATTGCTCCAGCTATCATTAGTTTCCTGCTTAATAACAGCCTGAACTACCGTTACATCTATTATCTTTTGATGCTGGCATTTGCAGCATTTATTGTTTATATTGCATCTTCCAATTTGATAGAGAACAGGAAATATGAGAATATTAAAATAAAAGAAGCATTCGGCATTATTCGTAAAAGTTTTATCTTACCGGTGCTTATCCTGATAGCTCTGCAAGCCGGAAGTGAGCAGGGTATTGTTATGTGGAGTGGGAACCTGTTTGGTGATGTGCTTGGTTTTTCTGCTGAATCAGCATCACTGTTCCTTAGCTTTTATTGGATAGTTTTCACCACAGCAAGATTATTGATACAATTTGTAGAGAACAAACTAGGAAAACTGAATACTGTTAAACTCAGTATTGCACTGGTTGTGTGTTTCCTGTCCTTGCTGTTAATAACCAATAATCCCATATTTTTTGTACTATTAGCAGCAGCAATGGCCCCAACCTTCCCGCTTATGCAGAAATATTCTGCCCAAAAATTACCAGCACGTGAAGTTGGATTGTTTAATGGGATGGTATTTGCTTTTGCCAGTATGGGGAACGTTATTATTTCGGGTTCTATGGGATTAATAGGAGATCTTAGTATAACGCTTTCTTACCTTATCCCCATCTTTAATGCGATGTTGATCTTAGCCATCATCTTCCATCTTGCAAGACTGAAGCGATCAGGAATAATTAAAGTATCTCCTAAATAAGAGAACACGAATTTTCACGAATAAAAACCGTGTTCCTATGAAAGTTACTTTTAATATTATAATACTGCTTCGATAAAATTTCTGATAATTATTATGCAAGCTTCAAATGTTATGTCAGTGTCTAATGCCATCCTTATCAAAAATGCTCTCCATTGGGTTTGATTTGTTGCATCATTCAAAAAGTCTTTTGTATAGATAATTGATCGAGAGGAGAGATCGGTTCCACGATTCTTAAATGTTGTTTCAATAGCTTTTTTCAATATGTTAAGATCAAACTTATAATGGCGAACCATGAAGTAAATATCATAGAAATCTTTCATCCTACTTGTAGCATAATTTAACTTAACGATTGCTTCAAATTTTTCTGCAATAGAAGATTCTGGAGTATATGCCCTCAATTTTGGGACTGAAGAGTCTGCAAGTAGAACCGGAAAATCCAATGAAACAGGACCAGGAACGATCTTATCTCCAAAGCCAATATCAAAATGCATTCTATTCTTTGCTTTTCCAAGATTAGCTACGCAATAAATCCTGATACCTTGATAATCTGCATCTTCTATGATCTGTTCGGATTTAAGTGAGTTAGCATCAAATTTCACACCATCCTTTTCTTCCAAGAGAATAATATCTTGAAACATCTCCAATAATTTTTCTTCAGAATTTGGGGTATCAACTCCTAAGAAGTCAATATCTTTAGTAGGTCTGATTCGTGATATATCAAAAGCAAGATAAAGAAGAGCACCCTTTAATATAAAATTATACTTATATATAGAAATTGAAAGCCTGTAGAGCAGCCTTTCCTGAAAGTATTGCAGCAAAACTGCATTAAAATCACGGTTAGAAGCTTTGGCTATTTTCAGTAGTCTGGCTCGCACGGATGCTTCAACATTCTTTATTTGCTTTTTCACTTTACTACCATCGCTTTCAGATATGGAAGCATAACCGTTTTCACCTGACATTTAATTGCATACTCTCTCAGTTTGGCGATATCTGCACCTTTACGTCTGAGATAATTCTTCAGTCCTTCCAGAGCGAGATCTTCTCCCAGTTTATTGCGATAGCGGAACATATCACAAATGGTTTTCTCTGCATTATATATTTTAAATGTGCCTGTTTTGGTAATTTTCTTCTCTATTCCAAGATCATAAAAAGTATTTTGAAAATAATAAACTTTAACCGGAGGATATTTCATACTGAATTTATCTGTGTTGTGTGGAACAGCAATAGAAATGACAGAAGGATTGATTGTAGACAGTCCATGATATTCCAGTGCAGAAATAAGACAAATTACTGCATTTTTTTTAGCAATAGCTACATCAAGAAAACTAAGATGTTCATCCCAAGAATAATCTATCAGCTTATAAAGACCCGGATTAATTTTCTCGATTATATTCATATCCATAGCTTTGGTAATATCTCTAGGATGAATATCCGCATTACGCATATCCTTCATTCTTGAATAACCATGATGGACTTTAAAGAATTCAATTAGCTTTTCCATTAGATCCTCCGGACTATATTCAAGGCAGATACATTCTATTTGCCTTGTAAACGATCCAAATATTGTTTTAATAGTTTTATTGTAAAGCTTTTTAAATGTTAGCTGTTATATCTTCCATCTTGCAAGACTGAAGCGATCAGGAATAATTAAAGTATCTCCTAAATAATTTCAAATCGTCGTCATTCTGACGTTTCTGGCGCGCAGCACTCTAAAGGAAGGATAAACAGTTAAAATAATTTATGATTTCTCTTTAATAAATTATTTTGACCATATAAGGAGATATGTAAACTTTTAGTAATTGGAGGATGTAATGAAGAAGAGTAAAGTTGGCTATTTAATAATAGCAAGTGCGATTATCTGGTGAGTAGTGATGATAGGATCAGCACTTGTTCTAAAGGGAACACCTTATAAAGAAGAAGTAACCAGAATTATATTGTTCGGATTTATTTTTCATTTCTTGTTTATCTGGGCTCCTCTGGGAAC
>JAQICU010000323.1 GCA_027858325.1 Candidatus Cloacimonadota bacterium | reverse complement strand
CTGGTGGAACTTTTAAGTTATTAAAAAAGCATGGTGTTGATGTAAAAGACATAACGGAGTTGACCGGGTTTCCTGAAATGATGGACGGAAGAGTTAAAACATTGAATCCAAAAGTTCATGGAGGAATTTTAGCTGTAAGAGAAAATGAGACTCATATGGATGAAGCAAAGCAGAACGGTGTTGAAATGATCGACCTTTTAGTAGTTAATCTTTACCCGTTTGAAAAAACCATATCAGATCCTGATGTAAGCTTAGAAGATGCTATTGAGAACATCGATATCGGTGGACCGACAATGCTTAGAAGCAGTGCAAAAAATTATAATTATGTAACTATTATTACTGATCCAAAGGATTATGATAGATTTATCGAAGAATTTAACCAATACGGTGGTACTTCACTTGATTTCAGAGAAAAATTAGCTCTAAAAGTCTTCAGCAGAACAGCGGAATATGACAGTATTATCTCTGAGTACCTTGAACATAGGTTGGCATCTATATTAAAGAAAAAAATATTCTTAGAACAAGGTATCGAGCTAAGGTACGGTGAAAATTCTCATCAAAAAGGTTATCTCTTTACTGACAAAAATCCTATGGAAGGTACACTTGCTAACGCAAAACAGATCGTTGGTAAAGAAATGTCATATAACAACTACATGGATGCTCAGGCAGCTCTTGATACTGTACTTGAGTTTGACGATCCTGCTGCTGTTGTTGTAAAACATATGAATCCTTGCGGAGTTGCAACAGGAAAAAATTCCAGAGAAGCAATTGAAACAGCTTGGTTTTCAGATCCTATTTCAGCAATGGGCTCCGTATTGGCTTTTAATACTGAATTCGATATGGATACTCTCCGATTTTTAAGAGGAAAGGAAGTAAAGCATCTATCTTTTAGGGTTGAGAAAGACAAACTTATCCCTGAAGAAATTAAAAGAAAATTCGTTGAAGTAATTTTAGCCCCTTCATTTTCGGATGAAGCGATAGAATACATGACAACAAAAAAAGGTTTTCAGAGTGTAAGAGTACTTAAAATAGATATTGAAGCTTCAAAAAAGGCTAAAGATTTTCAAATAAAAAGAATTGATGGTGGATTTTTATATCAAACTACTGATAATGATTTAACTTCACGGTTTGATTGTGTTACCAAAAAGAAATTTGATCCGAAGATGGAAGAGCTTGCTAGATTCTCATACAAATGCTGTAAGCACGTTAAATCTAATGCGATCGTTCTGTGCAGACTCACTGACAAAGGAGAGTATGCAATGCTTGGAATGGGTGCCGGTCAACCTAACAGAATAGATTCCTTCAGAAAACTTGCTGTGACTAAAGCAAAAGAAAATTTGGAATATGAATTTGCATCTCAAAATATAAGTGGAACTTTTGAAGATTACTTTAAAAAGGTTATTTCTGAGCAAACAGTCATGGGGAGTGATGCTTTTTTCCCATATGATGATTCAATAAGAACAGCATCAGAATACGGGATCAAATATGTAATTCAACCCGGTGGTTCAATGAATGATGTTGATTCAATCAAGGCTTGTGATGAGCTTGGAATAGGTATGATCTTTGCTGGAAACAGACACTTCAGACATTAACAATAAAAATTAAGGATAAAATATGGATTTTCTATCATTATTCAGCTTTTTCTCACACGATGTTGCTATCGATCTCGGTACGGCGAACACGCTTATATACGTTAAAGGTAGAGGGATCGTAGTTGAGGAACCTTCCGTGGTAACATGGGATGAAAGATTAAAAAAGGTAGTTGCCATCGGTACTGAAGCAAGAAGTATGGAAGGTAAAACTCCAGGCAATATTAGAACTATCAGACCTATGAAAGATGGTGTTATTGATGATGATGAAGTTGCAGAAGAAATGATCAGACAATTTATTAAAAAGGTCAAAGTTGGTACTTTTAGTGGAAGGCCAAGAATGATAGTATGTGTCCCATCCGGGGTAACCAAATCTGAGAAAAGGATTATCCGAAGTGCTGCAGAAAATGCCGGTGCTAGAGAAGTCTTTTTAATTTCTGAACCAATGGCTGCTGCTTTGGGAGTAGGACTTCCTGTTGATGAACCCGAAGGATCTATGGTAGTTGACATCGGCGGTGGAACAACTGAAATTGCAGTTATTTCTTTAAGTGGCATCGTTTCTGAAAATTCCATTAGGATCGCTGGAAATAAAATGAATGATGCAATAATTGAATTCATGAGATCTCATTATAAACTTCTTATCGGTGACAGAACTGCTGAAAAAATAAAGATCAGTATTGGATCTGCTTATGAACTTGAAGAAGAACTCACATTCATAGCCAAAGGAAGAGATTTAATTGCCGGTTTACCAAAAGAAATAATTGTAAATTCAGATGAAATAAGAAAAGTTTTGGCACCTGTTATTAAATCTATTATTCAAGCTGTAAACAGTGCTTTGGAAAAAACACCCGGTGAGTTATCATCTGATATAAGGGACAGTGGAATTGTTTTGACCGGTGGTGGTGCCTTATTAAAAGGATTAGACAAGAAACTTCAGGAAGAGACAGATCTGCCTGTCGTTATGGCAGATACACCATTAACATGCGTTGTAAGGGGTACTGGAAAAGTTTTAGAAGATATGAATAGATACTATAAAGTTCTTCTTACAGAATAACATGAATAGTTACCTGAAAATAAAAGCTGTGAGAGAATGGGTCTATCTTGGAATAACAATCTTTGCTTCTGTTTTTCTTATTTTATTCAACAATTCATCATTTAACAATACATTATCAAAATTCGGATTAGATGCATTTAGTGTTTTGAGCTATGATTTTTTCTCTTTGAGAGAAAAATCTTCTCTTAAAGAAGAGATCGTTTTGCTTAAGCAAAAACTAATTGAAGCATCACAAGATAAAAAACTCTATCAAGAATCATTTGATGAAAACATTCGATTAAAGAATCTACTTTCAATAGAATTGCCTGAAAGCATTAATTATGTTTACGCAAAAGTTACAGGTGAACCCGCTTCTAGCCTTCAGAATATACTTCTGATTAATGCTGGAACTGAGAAAAATGTCGTGGATGGAGAAATGGTTATTTCAGAAAATGGTTTTGTAGGTGTAATTAAAAATGCAGGTAAGCATTTATCAAAAGTAGCCTTAATCTCTGATCCCGATAATAAGATACCTGTAGTTACAGAAATAAGTAAGATCCCTGGAATAATGATCTCTTTGAATAAAAAAACTGCTGAGATACATGAGATAACAAAATCACA
>JAQICU010000273.1 GCA_027858325.1 Candidatus Cloacimonadota bacterium | reverse complement strand
AATTGAAACTTCAAAACAAGGACCTTCCCAATTTAGAAGAAACTAGAAAAGGAATTGAAAAGGATGGAACGGAAATTTGGAAAAAATATGCTGCCGATTGCGTTTCGTGCGGAGCTTGCGCAGTGATATGTCCCACCTGCCATTGTTTCCTTTTAATAGATAAGAAGAATTTTGAAAAAGTGAAGAATTGGGATAGTTGCCAATATCCGGCATTTGAGAGAGTAGCAGGTGGGGAAGACCCGCTGAATAAAATTTATTATCTCCTGAAAAATCGCTATCTATGCAAATTCGTTCACAAACCCGATATGTTCGATGAAATTGCCTGTATCGGTTGCGGAAGATGTATCGATGCCTGCATTGGAAAGATTAATAAAAACGAGTTAATAATCGATGCTTGTAAATAAGGGATGGAAAATGGCAGAAAAAAATATCTATAAACCAATTAAATATAATGTCGATAAAATTGTAACTGAAACTCCACTTATTAAAACTTTCTTTATTAGTGCTGAGCAAGATTTTGAATTCAAAACAGGACAATTCGTGGAAGTAACACTCGATGGAATTGGCGAAGCACCATACACTCCCTCTTCTTCTGCGTATGTGAAAGATAAAATGGAACTAACAATTATGAATGCCGGATTTGTAACAGGCAAAATGCACGAATTGAAGGGTGGAGAAACAATTGGAATCCGTGGACCATTTGGCAGAGGTTATCCAATTGAAAATTTTTATGGAAAAGAAATTCTTATTTTGGGTGGTGGAGTAGGACTCGCTCCCCTTCGCTGTTTGATCCTCACTTTATTGGAAGAAGAAGATAAATTCAAAAAGATAAATATCTGCTTTGGTGCGAAAACACCATCTGACTTCATTTATAAAGATTGGTTTAAAGAACTTAATAATCATAAAAATGTTAATCTATTGAGAAGCGTTGATAAAGCAGATGCTGAATGGAAAGAAGCCGAAGGTGTTGTAACTGTTCTTTTAGATAAAGTTGAAACTAACTTCAAAGAAACAGTTGCTATCGTTTGTGGACCGCCGATTATGATGAAGTTTGGGGCACTACGTCTTTTGGAATTAGGAGTGAAAGAGGAAAATATATACCTCTCAATGGAAAAGAATATGTCCTGCGGTCTGGGAAAATGCGGACATTGTGCAATGGGTGATTATTTTGTCTGCAAAGATGGTCCCGTTTTTTCTTATGATAAAATTAAAGATTATCCGAATATCTGGATTTAAGGAAATATTATGAAAAAAATATTAATCGATCTGGCATAATTCCGAAATCCGGAAAATGACAAATACAATTTTGGTGAATGTATTTACGATTTTCATCCAAATAATATTGGGATGAAAGATATTGTAGAAAAAGCAATGATGCTGTTTACCTGTAGAAGATGTGAGGACTCACCCTGTATCGTTGTGTGTCCGGAAGAAGCACTGGAAAAAGATGACGACGGCTTTATCGTGCGTGCAACAAATCTATGCGTCGGCTGTCAATCCTGTGTAGCTGTGTGTCCGTTTGGTTCAATCATGAACGAAGTATTTACTTCCAAAAAATCCATTTGCGATCTTTGTGATTTTGATGATAATACGAGAACTTTAAAATGTATGGAAACAGCTCCAGAAGGTGCGATCACAATTGTTGATACTGATGAAAATAAAGAAGATAATATTCATAGATTAAATGATAATGTCCTGGTTAGAGAATTTATCTGGGATAAATTAATGAAGAACGAATAAAGGATTAAAATGGGAAAAGAAATATTTTATTTTTTAATTTTTCCGGGTTTATTATTCTCCGGTATAGTAGGTGGTTTTCTCTCTTGGTTCGATAGGAAAATAACTGCCAGAGTCCAGTTCCGTCAAGGTCCTCCACTTCTTCAACCACTTTATGATTTTGTCAAGCTGCTCACCAAAGAGACATTGCTTCCAATGAACGGTTCTCGTTTCACATTTCTTGTTGCTCCGGTGTTAGCACTTTTTGGAGCAGTGATATCAGCAGTATTCATCCTACTGCCATTATTTGGAATTAACACCGGATTTGCGGGTGACTTGATAGTTGTCATTTATTTGCTGAATATTCCATCACTAAGTTATATGATCGGTGCCTTGGCATCAGGGAATCCACTGGCAGCAGTTGGTGCATCGCGTGAAATGAAACTGATCTTGAGTTATGAAGTTCCCTTCCTGCTCGTGCTCATCTCTATCATTTTAAAATCAGGAATGAGTATAAAACTTTCTGAGATCATCGCCTTCCAAACTGCAAACGGTGCTTTTATTGGAAGTCTTTCAGGGATCATAGGTTTCATCGTGGCATTGATGTGTATTCAAGCAAAACTTGGGCTGGTTCCTTTCGATATGGCAGAAGGGGAAGGTGAGATCTGCGATGGTATCACGATTGAATTTTCAGGAACTACTTATGCTTTAGTGAATCTTGCAAAATACATTATGCTATTTGTTCTTCCGGCTCTAGTTGTTGGGCTCTTCTTTGCTGGAATGAATTTTGAAGGAATAAATATTCTGTGGTCAGTGCTAAAAGTTGTTCTGGTCGTATTATTAGTAACTTTAGTTCGAAATACAAATCCCAGAGTAAGGATCGATCAAGCAATGCGATTCTTCTGGATTTGGATGAATCTTTTAGCAATCATCAGTATTATTTTAGCGATCTTTGGCTTATAGGAGATTACATTGGGTTTTAAAGAAAAGTGCTTTAAAAAATCGTTATGGGTATTCCATTTAAGTGCAGGCTCTTGTAATAATTGTGATATAGAGATATTGGACTGCCTTACTCCCAAATTTGATATTGAAAGATTCGGGATGAAATTGGTGGGAAGTGTGCGTCACGCTGATGTATTGCTGGTAACGGGAATAGTTACCAGAAAGACATTTGCACGTGTAAAAGAAGTTTATGACCAAGCACCTAAACCTGTTGTTGTGATCGCGATCGTAACTTGGCCTAGCCCGGGTGGATTAGTT
>JAQICU010000262.1 GCA_027858325.1 Candidatus Cloacimonadota bacterium | reverse complement strand
ATTCATTGGTAAAACTAACCTCCGGCGGATTTGCCGGATCAAGAATCTCCAAATCATCACGCTGATATCTTGTTCTATCCTCATGTTCAAGTGTCGTATCGTGAATAAAGTAATCAGTTTTACCATACCCTTGAGTATCCATTGGACGGAAAGCCATGACAACTAAGTTACCACCATTGTAAAAATATGGAGTTGTAATGGTTTCGGGGCACATAGTTGGAAGTGACTTTCCCGAAATAGGTTTGGAGAACGCTTTAATTGAAATTACAGGATTTGCCAATTATCAAGCAACAACAAATGCTAATGGTGATTTTATTATTGAAGATGTATTCACTAATATTACTTATGATATTCAAATCAGTTTTGAGGGTTATGATAATTATATTGATGAAATATCCGTGGGAAGCACAGCGCTGGATATTGGAACGATAATTTTAAATGAGTTGGCTTATCCACCGGGAAATGTTCAAGCAATTCAGAATCCAGCAGGAACTGAGGTTGCCCTTTCCTGGAGTTCTCCCGGACAGGGTGGGGGCGAATTCCGTTATGATGATGGTGATTTTGGTTTTCAATTGGGTTATAACTCAATGCCTGCAAATGCAGTTTTCGGAGCTGTTCATCCAAATGTTGCGGTTGTTCAGGAAATTCACTGGTATCTCAGTTCGCAATATGGCTCTCACGATCAAGTTAAACTTTATCTCTTTGGCTTAGATGAAGCGAATCAGCCAAATACTGAAAATGTTCTTTATGAATCGGGTTATATAGATAATATAGATGATGAATGGAATATTCATTTAATCACCGATCCCGTGGAAGCTTTTGAAGGATTCTTTGTCGGCGTTTCTACACCGAATGAATACACTTCCATAGGAATGGATGACGGAGTTGGAGAACCATGGGAATTTCAGGCTGGAACCCAATTTTGTAAAGAGAATTGGACTAATGCCAGTAGCTGGACTGAGGTTAGCACTTTTGGACCAAATTATGAACGTAACTTTATGGTACGTGCCTATGGGATAAATATGGGAAATACTCTAACGGAAAATATGGAAATTCCTGAAGTAAAGTTTAGAAGTAACACAACGGAAAGCAGGGGATTCGAATCATATAATATTTATAGATTCTATGATTCTCAACACAATGATCCAGGTAGTTGGGAACTTATTGCGGAGGGAGTTGAAGATACAGTATATGTAGATCTTGCCTGGATCGATCTTCCTAATGCTACGTATCAATTTGCTATTAGATCTGTTTATACAAATGGTGTAGAATCAATACCTGCTTTCTCGGCACTTATCCAGAAAACATCAGCTTCTGCTGGAGATATTCCGGTAATAAAGACTCAACTTAGCGGGAACTATCCTAATCCTTTCAATCCAACGACTACAATTTTATTTAGTTTAGCACAAACATCTGAGAATGTAATCCTTAATATTTACAATATGAGAGGTCAAAAAGTGAAAACTTTAATAAATAGTGATATGGAGATTGGAAAGCATGATGTTACCTGGCAGGGAACTGATCAAAGTAATAAACCAGTATCATCCGGCGTCTATTTTTATCGCTTGCTTGCTGATGATAAAGTGATAGGTACAAGACGAATGCTTCTCTTGAAGTAATATCATAAACGTAAAAATGGTTCATCAGGAAACAACCAGATGGACCATTTACATGTTAATATAAAAGTTTTTAACTTAATTACAATTACTAAGAAGATCAATTCGAAATTTTTATTTTGTATTTAAAAAATTATAGAAAAATAATAACTATCAAGTAAAGATTTAATTATTTTAATTTTTACTTGCAAAAAATAAGGGAGAATAAATTTCTCGGAACAGAATGTGCATAATAAAAAGACGAAAATAATTAGGAGGACGTATAATGTTTAAAAATTTACAAAACCAAAAAGGATTCAGTCTTATTGAATTGTTAGTTGTTGTTGTTATTATTGCTATTTTGGCAGCTATTGCAGTACCGATCTACATGAGCTATGTTAATCAGGCGAGATCAACAGAAGCTCAATCTGCCATTGCAGCATTACGTCAAACTTACAGAGTTCATTATCAAACTTATGGTTCAACCACTGATTTTGATATTGAAACTGCTTTGAACGATACCAATCTTGGTAACAGAACTGAGAAAAACTGGGAATTTGAAGTTGTAGGTAATCCACCAAAAAAATATATGGCTACCTCAACAGCGGAATTTGCGGCAGGTGAAGGGAAACAGGTTTGGTATGATGTCGACGATGCTAAATTTCATGGTTATGGTATTGATGAAGAGCAAAACGAAGAAGAGATCCTCGATTAAATAAAGGAGGGTATCTTTTTGACTGTTAAGGAATTATTACAATTTACTTCAGATGCTGGTGCATCTGACCTGCATATTAGTGCAGGATCTGTACCTATGATCAGAGTTTTGGGTTCGATGAAGAAACTCAATTTGCCGAAAATGAGCGTTAAAGAAGTTGAAGAGTTGATTTTTAGCACCATGAATAATTCGCAAATAACAATTTTTAAGGAAAAGTTGGAAATCGATTTTTCTACAAAATTAGATGACGACACGCGTTTCCGAGTTAACGCTTTCCATCAGGTTAACGGATTAGGCGTTGCCTTCCGTGTTATTCCTAATGCCATAAAAGATTTTGATGATCTCCATCTTCCGGAAATTCTGGCTAGGCTTTCAATGAGACAGCGTGGATTAATACTGGTAACAGGACCTACGGGTAGTGGTAAATCTACAACACTTTCTACAATGGTCGATTATATTAACGATCATAAACATTGTCATATCATCACAATTGAAGATCCGATCGAATTCATGCATAGAAGCAAGAACTCCCTTGTCAACCAGCGGGAAGTGGGGCACGATACCTGGTCATTCAAGGTAGCGTTGCGTTCTGCTTTGCGTGAGGACCCGGATGTGATACTCGTGGGAGAGATGCGTGATCTTGAAACAGTGTCGTTGGCGTTAACGGCGGCTGAAACAGGGCACCTTGTACTTGCTACCTTGCATACAAGCAGTGCTACTAAGTCTATCGACAGGATTATTGATATGTTCCCAAAAGAGCAGCAGGCTCAAGTTCGTTCCATGCTTTCTGAATCGCTTCAAGCAGTTGTGGCTCAAACTCTGCTTCCAATGAAAGACGAGAGCGATAGAATACCTGCTCTTGAAATTATGATCGCGAATAATGCTGTTAAGAATCTTATTCGTGAAGAAAAAACATATCAGATACCTTCTGTAATTCAATCTGGAAATAAGGAGGGTATGCAGTCTAAAGATCAATCATTATATAATCATGTAATGAATGGTTATCTCGATAGAAAAGTAGCTGAAGAAGTCGCAGATAATCCAAAGATGTTTGCTACAGGGACGGCTTTTTAAAATGTTTAAAAAAATATTAAGGTCTGATGCTGGTTTTGGTATTATTCAAGCTCTTGCAGGTTTGATAATCGTAACCATTGCTCTTAGTGGTTTATTTCTTAGCTCGTACTATGCCTGGCATAGTGCTGTTGGAAATTACCATTATAGAGTTGTTCTCCTAAAAGCACATCAGAAATTAGAGCGACTCAAATTTGATAATCGAAATTGGGACAAATCAGCACTCATTGGTAATTTTGTTTCGGGAGATTTCATTATTGACGATGCAGATGGAGAAATTATTCGGGGACTAATTCATCCTCCCACAAAAGTTACCCGTACAGATATGGTAGTTTCTCAATATGTCGATTATGACATTATCAGTGTGAAAATAACCTGGCGGGATGGACCTGAGAATTATCTTAACAACATCTTAAATAGGGAAAGAACCCTTATTTTGCGGGAAGATTATTTCTACAGAGTTGATGAGGAGGAATAGTTATGAAAATATTGAAAAATAACAAAGGCTATTCACTTATTGAGATAATTGCCGGTCTTCCTCTTGTAACTTTGGTCTTTGTGATATTTGGTATCGGTATAGTTCACTTTGTTACTACTTTTCAGGAAATAACATTATATACCCAATTGCAAGATGACCTTTTCAATGCGATAGAAATTATGAGACACGGATATATGGTCGAAGATGTGACTGATGACGAAGGTCTCATTGGGCTCACTACTGCAAAAAAAGTAACGTTCAGCTCTTCCAGAAATTATATTTGGGTCTATCCATTAGCACTTAACCCAGAATTGGAAGAAAGCTACAAAGTTAAGTTTCTTATAAATAATGATATGCAGTTAGAAACCGAAGGAATATACGGATTAAATAATTATCAGGGAAAGATGATCTTTCCTTCAACACCGATTAAATATATTGGCAGGGAACCCCAATTTACCATAAAAAATCCCAGGGAAATATGGAAATATTCTGCAAATAGTGATAATTTGATGATTGACATCAAACTGGTTGGTCAGGTAAGATTCCGTGAAAAAATGAGGAACCAATCCACTGAAGATGACATTAGAAAAAACACCAGAACTATTACTTATGAGACTTCTGTCTTCTTAGGTAACTCACATGCAGAAGTGGAAGAAGAATAGGGAGAAATTATGAAGAAACTATTAATAAAAATACTTAATAATAATAATGGTAGCGTCCTCATAATGGTTGTTGCAGTTATGTTAAGCGTTGTTGCAGTTGCTTCATCAGCTTCTTTGATGGTAATTACCGGGCATAATCAGTTGCAAACACAATATTCACACGATAAGATCCAGGAAGAACTGTTGTTGCGCAGCGAAGGTATAAGATTGCACCTGGCAATTGAACATGATAGTGCGAGAGAATTACCCGATCGCGTTGTTGAAATAATGGAACCTGATCGTCGAACAACATACTCTATTAAAAGCAGAGGAGAACTTATAGTTATTAATAGCTTTATGGGGCTTGCAACAGAACAGGCTTATGCTATTCAATCTTTGATAAGTGCCAAGAGAGAACGCTGGCTCGTTCAATCTTACAACTCTCCCATAAAAAGATATTCCGAACGTCTTATAAAGAATAGAAGCCTGGCAGAATACCAGTATTTTACAGATGTAGAAGCCTCGGAAAATGCCGATGGTGGATTTGAAGCTGCTTTAGTAAAATTCTGGGGTCCAGATGATATGTATGGACCGGTACATTCCAATGATGATATCTGGGTTCAGCAAGCTGGAGGTGGAAGTAATGACGGTTGGCCTACATTCCATAGTATGGTTACAACTGCTGGTAGACTTATGCATTATCCCACGGGTGGATATCTAATTGACAATGCACCAATGGAACAGATATTCCTGGGTGGATATCTGGAAGAGGTTGCACCGATAATATTTAATCCTACTGCCGATCTTATTCGGCAGAATGGAATACGTTTGGGTGAAGATAAAGATATAGTTTATGTAAATCTTGAAGATGGGGGATTTGAAGTTGAATTTGGCGACATAACAAGTACAGTAGATACTTTTGGAGTATATAGCTGGTTCCCTCATAATACCGTAACAGCAAATAATATGGTGAATACTGGTAATAACTGGTATGAAGACTCGGATCATATCTGGACGAATTACGTAACAATTTATGATACAGTTTGGAATAGTGGAAATGGTTTTCAAATTCAGAATCAATCTGTTTGGATAGAAGATGCAGAACTATGGATAGAAGGTGTAGTTTATGGAAGGCAAACCTGGGGATGTGCTGATACAATATTTATTGTTGGGGATATTACTTATGCCAATACAACTCCTGGCAATGAACCTGATGATCCTGATAATACAAATCTTACAGACTATTTCGGACTTGTCTCTGAGCAGAAAATCTTGATCAGGTATAAGCATAAAGATCCATTCCAGGATTTTTTATTACGTGAGGATAATTGTGATGGTCAAGTCTATATCTACGGTGCTTATGCTGCAATTGCAGATGGCGATGAGAACTTGTATGGCGATATGGCTTGTCATTATGATGGCATCTTTACTTTCCAATATCAGCATCCGCATGGTTCGACTCCGGATTTTACTGCATTGAATCCCTATATTTTAGATGATTTTACCCTTAACTTGATCGATACAGGCGGTGACGGCTGGGATGGAGCAGTAATGGATGTTCTAATTAATGGCGAAGTAATATTAGATAACATTACCTGTTACGGTGGTTTGAGTACTCACACATTTGAAGTAGAAAATGGAGATGTAATAGAAACTGCCTACACAGCCGGTACGAACGAAGATGAACATTTATATGAAATTTTGGATGGTGATGGAGAAATAGTTGCTTCCGATGGACCTAACCCCGGACCCGGTATCATCTATCAGGCTATTTTAGAACCTGAGGAAGAGATTCCATATACATATGTAGATCTCCATAAATATATCTTTCCGCCAAATGGTATATCATCTCCGGGAATTGCAGGTTTTGAACTTCATGGAAATAATGATCCTTGCGGATTCCCTATTGTAAGTGGAGCTTACATAGCTTCTTATCCGAACAATGGACCTGGTTACGTTTATCCTTATGGAACAGATTATCCCTGGTATAATCCTGTCTGGCCCGAGTCTTTGAATGATATTGTATATGAGAGGGGTGTTCTATCCATTTATGGTGCTATTGCCCAGACAAGACGTGGATTTATCCATCGGTCCGGTGGTGACCCCTATAACCACCCCAACAATGCATGGGAAATGGATGAATATCATTATGATGGTACTCATGGTCCAACAGGGTATAATAAAGATTATAATTATGACGAACGTTTGAGATTTGTCCAACCACCCGATTTTCCTCAGATATATGAGAGTTGGGGAGAGACGACATTAACTGCATTTGAAAAACAATCTTGGTTCTTTAAAACTCCCCCGGCAGATTTTTAATGCGAATTATCAATAATTTAAGAAATAGATAGATAAAAATGACTGAAAATGTGAGGTTACATGGCTAAGACGAAAAAAGTTAAATTCAAAGAATCTATCGGATTGGACATAGGTAATCACAGTATTAAAATGGTTCATCTTAAGAAAACACATCATGGCTATAAATTGCTAAACTGTGAGAGCCTTTCAACAATACCGGAAGGAATAGAGCCTGTTTACTCAGATCTATCTCCCGACCGCTATGCTCCCATATTATCTCAACTTGTCAAAACGATGAAACTGAAGCCGAAAAAGATCAAGCATCTCGTTTCTTCGATTGGTGGAGATAATACAAGTATAAAGCAGATAAGGACGATATTCTTGCCAGACGAAGAGCTGGAATCTGCCTTATTCTTTGAAGCTAAGAAGCATTTACCGATAAGCGGTGCTGAGATGAATCTGGATTACCAAGTTCTAAGTGTAGAAGAGAAAACCAATAATATGAATATCTTACTCGCATCATCTACAAAAGCATTATTAAAAGAACATTCTCATGTAGTAACAAGTGCCGATTTAACACCTGGTATTGTTGATCTGGAATCGTTAGCTGTCGCAAACAGTTTTATTCTTAATAGTGAAAAAGATGATGGTGTGTATGTTATCCTAAATATTGGTGCATTCAAAACTAATATGGTTATTTACAGCTCTACTTCTAAGTTCTTTGCTCGTGATATTGCTTATGGTGGTTTTAATTTCACGAAAGATATTATGAAAAAGCAGAAGAAATCTTACGAAGAAGCTGAGGTGTATAAACTGGAGCATGGTTTAGAAGAGAGAGAGATTGATAGTAAAAAATCTTCTCTTATCTCTTTAGACGTAACCGAAAAGAATACGACAGAGCTTATTACTCAAGAAGTAAAAAGATCTCTCCGATTCTATGTGAAAGAGGCAGGGAGCAGTGATTTCAGAAAGATATTGCTTGTAGGTGGAAGTGCTAATTTAAGAGGACTTTCAGAGTATTTTACTGAACAACTTCAAATTCCAACTGAAGTATTCAATCCCTTTGTGAACCTCGAAGATTCAAACAGACCGGGCACAACAAATGATCCACAATTTGCAGTTGCTCTGGGACTGGCAATGAGACCGGAATAGAGGGGTGATGATGAATACATTTTACTTCAAAATAAATCTTAATAAATTCGGTGAATTAAAACAAAAAGCCGAATCTGAGAAGAGAACTTTCAAAATTTCTGCCATCAGTTATACTGCAATATTTCTTATCGCAACAATAACTGCGATAATACTGAGCAGTAATCTGAGTGCTAAAATTAAACGCAGAAGTAAGCTACTTAACAGAATCCGGGATGAGATCAAAACTTATCAGGTAAGTGGTGAGTTTCTCTCAGCTAAGGATCTGGTAAGACTTGCCAATATTAGTTCTGAAAGGATCTTTTGGACAAAGAAATTGGTTGCTCTGTCAGAGAAAACTACTGATAATATCGCTATAACACATTTCTCTTTCAAGAATAATAAACTTAGTCTCTTTGGAATAACCCGACTTGATAGAGATCAGAGAGAATTTGATCTGATTGATAATTTTATTACTGAATTAAAAAATAATGAGCAGATCAGTATTGATTTTCCTCAAATTCAATTTGTAAAATCCAGCAAAGATAAGGAAAAGGATGTTGATATTCTCCGATTCCAGATCGATTGCATTTCTAAAAGTTATTCAAAAAAAGGAGGTAGACAATGATAAAAC
>JAQICU010000077.1 GCA_027858325.1 Candidatus Cloacimonadota bacterium | reverse complement strand
ATTTTTTTTATTTTTTTTACCTGTAATATCTGTGTACACGACTTTTTATCATTTTCATAATTATCTTCTTCAACATTACCTACTTTTTGTCTATCAATCTTAGTCGAGTTTGTTTGACGTTTAAAAAGTGTATATCTTTAATTATTGGTCAAGAGGAAAATATTATTGTAAAAAAGTTTATTGCCTAAATTATAATTATTTATGAAGTTGGATTTAGCTAAAAGTTAAGGGAGGAGAAACCAATGCGTAAAACTTTTACTATATTCTTTTTAATAATAGTAATCACTTTATCGGCAGTTGAGATGCCTGACTTTAAATATATTGTTCAAAGGCAGCATGACGCAGCGCAACTTAAAATGGAAACATATGACAGGTGGATGGATAACATGCAGGAAGATCTGCGCAATATGGATTGTTATGATGTCCGTTATTATTCTATTGATATCGAGGTGGATTTTGATCTGCATTATGTGGAAGGAATTGTGCTTTCTCATTTGGAAATTCTGGAAGATAATGTCTCACTTGTTAGCTTCAATTTTACAACCGATCTGGTCGTAGATGATATCCTCATGAATAGCGTTCCACTAAGCTTTACACACGCAGATGAACTTATAGAAATCGAACTTGGAACTTCCTACAATACAGGAGATATCATAGAATTGGAAGTGCACTATTCCGGTTATCCGCAGAACAGGTTGAATGACGGTATGAAATTTCAGGAGCATGCCGGGGTTCCAATAGTGTTTACAATGGTTTCTCCCAAAGGTGCTCGAAAATGGTGGCCCTGTAAAGATATTTCAGCCGATAAACCCGATTCGCTGGATATAAGTATAACCTACCCTTCCCAATTTATTTCAGCTTCCAACGGAACACTTACGGAAGTTATAAATAATGGAAATGGAACCAATACTGCAATATGGCACGAGTCGTATCCGGTTTGTACATATCTCACCTCTTTTGCAGTTACAAATTATCAAACCTATTCTTTTAATTGGGAATATGCCGGTACTAATATGATGGTTGATAATTATGTTTATCCCGAACAGTATGACTTGAGTGTTTCACTCTATTCGCTTTGCGAAGATATGCTCACTTTCTATTCCGATACTTACGGAGAATATCCTTTTATCACTGAGAAATATGGGCATGCCACCTGCACAAATCTTGGTGCACTGGCAATGGAGCATCAAACTGTTACTTCATTCGATTCCGGCTACATCAACGATCCAGCAGCAGAATATACTGTAGCTCATGAACTTGGTCACCATTGGGCTGGAGATGCCTTAAGTATTGGTGGTTGGGACCATGTGTGGCTCAAGGAGGGCTTTGCTTCCTATAGTGAAGCGCTTTGGGCAGAAAATCTTTTCGGTTTAGATGGATTGCGTGCATATATGGAAGCTGAAGATACTGGCTCTCCGTTGGATGAATGTTTGTATCGCGATCCGGAAGGTAGCGGAAATCATATTTTCAATATTGTTATTTATAACAAGGGTTCGTGGGCAATTCACATGCTGCGAGGTTTATTGGGAGATGATGACTTCTTCCTGATGCTGCAGAATTTCTTTCAGGATCCAGATTTAATTTATGGAAATATTACAACTCAGGATTTGGAAAATGCAGCAGAAGATGTGTATGGTGAGCCACTTGACTGGTTTTTTGATGAATGGTATTATAATTATGGCAGACCGCAATATCATTATGTTCTTTACGGGTCGGAAACTCAAGATTCGCTCAAGGTTACATTGCATTCTCAAGGTAGTTCGGGAGATCCATTCGATATGTATGTTCCCGTGTGTTTGAATGGGAATTCAGATAATATCTGGGTTGTGGATGGTTTCAATTATGATTCGCTTTATTTATCCGGTGAGCTTGATTCACTTGTGTTTGATCCTGATAGCTGGGTTCTGGATTATGGTTTTATTGAAGTTATTCCCGTGCTTGATGATATTGCTGTTTTACGTGATGGTTCTGTTGTTATTACCTGGAATGAATTCTTCGATCCGGCAATTGAGGGGATGAATGTTTACCGTAAACAGGCAGGGGAAGAATATATCCTCCTAAACTCAGAACCAATAACCGGAACTGCATATTATGACGATGATGTTACTCCAGAAGAAGAATATTTTTATAAGATCGCCGCTGTATTCCAACTAGAAGGAAATTATATCAGTAACTATTCTAATGAGATATCATTAACACCTGTAAATTTCACTTTGGATGAAGGGATCTTACTTGTGGATGGAACTCTTGATGGTCTTGCCGCATCACCTTTCCCAACCGATGAAGAAGTTGATGAGTATTATGCTGATCTGCTTGATGGCTATTCTTACACAAACTGGGATATTGCTACGCAAGGCTCACCACCGCTAGAGGAAATTGCCAGATATTCAAGCATCATCTGGCATACTGATGATATTTCCAATTATCCCTTTGTGGATAACGAATATTATATGAAATGCTATCTGCTGGCCGGAGGGAATTTGCTTGCATCATGCTGGAAACAATTATGTGGAGTATCGGAAAATTTTCAGAATTATTTCCTTTATCTGGATGAATCTTCTACTCATGATCAAGCAGATTTTGCCGGAGCATTTGGAATAAATGGTTTTGCTGATATCGCTGTTGATACGGAAAAAGTACCGCTTCCCAATTGGGGAGATAATCTGCAATATGTGAATAAATTTTTACCATTGGAAACGGCTGAAGCAATTTTTTCTTATGATTCTTTTTCAAATGATCCTGATTGGGAAAATGCAGTTTGCGGTCAGCGTTTCAGCGGTGATTATAAAACTTATATTTTAGGTTTTCCACTTTACTATATGATGCAAGATGAGGCGCAGAATATTGTTCAAAGTGCTTTAGAAGATTTTGGAGAAGAGAGCAGCATAGAGAGTTATGAGTTGGAAGTTATAAATTGTAAGTTGAGTAATTATCCCAATCCCTTCAATCCATCAACTACGATTTCGTTTTCTCTCACCGCAAAGGACGCTAAGAGCGCAAAGATTGAAATTTTTAATCTGAAGGGACAGAAAGTGAAAACTTTCCAGATTAACTCTTCAACCGATCACCCCATCAACTCTGTTACCTGGAATGGAACAGACCAAACAGGTAAACCTGTATCCAGTGGTATATATTTTTATAAATTAAGATCTGGTGAGTTTGAGATCAGCAGGAAAATGGTATTACTCAAATAATAATTTAATCTTGTCCCCCTTCTAAGGGGGAATTAAAGGGGGTTCTATCGGTTCACCGAATAACTTTGAAGGGCAGTTACTCCCCTTTTTTCTTTACAGAAATTCTCACTTCCCGATTTTTACAATAATTAGTATAAGTGTAAGTTAGATAAAATGGAGCTTAAAAAAATGAACAGTAATGAGATCAGAAAACAATATTTGGAATTTTTCATTAGTAAGGATCATAAAATTATTCCTTCTGCACCGGTTATTCCAATAGATGACCCAACACTTCTTTTTATAAATGCCGGAATGAACGAGTTCATGGATATTTTTATTGGGAAACAGAAACCAAAATTTAATAGGGTTGTGAACAGCCAGAAATGCATTCGTGCCGGTGGAAAACATAACGATCTGGATGAAGTTGGCAGAGATGGATATCATCACACTTTTTTTGAAATGCTGGGAAACTGGAGCTTTGGTGATTATTATAAAAAAGAAGCGATAGAATGGGCGTGGGAATTACTTACCGAAGTATGGAAGCTTCCTAAAAACAAACTTTATTCAACTGTTCATAAATCTGATAAGGAAGCTTATGAACTTTGGGAGAACCAAACAGATATTGAAAAATCTCATATTGAATATCATGGTGATAAAGATAATTTCTGGGAAATGGGAAATACCGGTCCGTGTGGTCCCTGCTCCGAGATCCATATTGATAGAGGTGAGGAATTTTGTAACTTAAAAAATGATCCGAATCATAAATGTAAAGTTAATGGTGATTGCCATCGATATATTGAACTTTGGAATCTTGTTTTTATTCAGTTCAATCGTAATGAAGAGGGAAAGCTGAATCCGCTGAAAGAAAAATTTGTAGATACGGGAGCAGGATTTGAGCGCATTTGTCAGGTTCTGCAAAATAAAAACTCTAACTATGAAACAGATGTTTTCCAACCTTTAATAAAAGAAATTGAGAAAATATCAGGTATAAAATATCAAACTGATGAAAGCGGAACTTCCCATCGTGTGATTGCTGACCATATCAGAGCTTTAGTTTTTGCACTTGCAGACGGAGGAATGCCTTCCAATGAAGGACGCGGTTATGTTTTACGCCGCATTTTGCGAAGAGCTGCTCGTCATGGACATCTGCTGAAAATGAAAAAGGCATTTTTGTATAAACTTGTAGATACGGTTATTGAAATAATGGGAGAACATTTTACAGAACTCAATGATAAGCAGGTTCACGTTAAAATGATCATCAAGGCAGAGGAAGAGAGATTTAACGAAACACTTGATAATGGATTGAAGAAGTTTGGAGAGGTTATCGGTAATCAATATGATAACATATCTAATTCTCTAAAAAATATGAATTTGAATTATAATGAGAATCTACAAAAGCAAATGACTAGTTTTTATAAAAGCATTAATATAGAAAGACTTCTCGAAGAAGAAAGAAAATTACGAAAAGATATAGGA
>JAQICU010000195.1 GCA_027858325.1 Candidatus Cloacimonadota bacterium | reverse complement strand
TATTGATCAGACTAAGCGTAAAGATTTTCGGCCTTTTGGCGACAAGATGACCATAATAAGAAAAAAGCAGATTGATAAGGCTTACGAAATATACTTAGCATTATATCAGGGATTAACTAATTACAATGAGGATAAGGATGCATACAGGGAATTTAGTCCTGATTTTTTTGATCTTATTGTTGTCGATGAATGTCACAGAGGTAGTGCAGCTGCTGATAATGCCTGGAGAGAAATTCTTGAATATTTCAGTTCAGCAACACAAATAGGTTTAACAGCAACACCCAAAGAAACACAAGAAGTATCAAATATTGAGTATTTTGGTGAGCCGATCTATTTATATTCTTTGAAACAAGGTATTGATGATGGTTTTCTTGCTCCTTATAAAGTTCTCCGAATAGGACTAAATACTGATCTGGAAGGATGGCGTCCAGAGATTGGAAAAATTGATGTTGACGGTAATCCAGTTGAAGATCGCATGTATAATACAAAAGATTTCGATAAAAATTTAGTCATTGATGAAAGGACTAAAATTGTCGCAAAAAAAATTACAGAGTATTTAAAGAAAACGGATAGATTTAGTAAAACAATAATTTTTTGTATTGATATTGAACATGCGGAACGTATGCGGCAGGCAATTGCAAGTGAAAATCCAGATTTAGTTGCTGAAAATTCAAAATATGTAATGAGATTGACAGGCGATGATATCGTAGCAAAGCGGGAAGTAGATAATTTTATTAATCCTGAAGAACAATATCCGGTTATTGCTACAACATCAAAACTTTTGACTACAGGAGTAGATACTCAAACCTGCAAATTGATTGTTTTAGATGCAAATATTAATTCCGTTACTGAATTCAAGCAGACCATTGGTCGCGGAACAAGAATTAATGAAGATTTTGATAAAACATATTTTGCAATTATGGATTGCAGGAATGTAACAGATATTTTTGCTCGTCCCGATTTTGACGGTGATCCTGTTATGGTGAAAATATTGGATGCGGAAGAAGAATTATCAGAAAAAGATATTAGCCCTGAATTAGATGATGAAATAATTGATCCAGAAACTGCTGAGCCAGTAGATTTTGAAGAAGACCCTGAACAAAAAGATTTAAATGTGCCGACTATTATTGATGGTGGAGAAATTGAAAATGAACATAGGACTAAAGTTTATGTTGCTGGTGTAGATGTGTCCGTTCTTAATGAAAGAGTCCAATATTTAGATGGTGATGGTAAGTTAATCACAGAAAGCCTTAAAGACTATACAAAAAAAAGCATTCTGCATAAATTTCATTCATTGGATGAATTCTTATCAAAGTGGAACAAATCTGAAAAGAAGAAAGCAATAATAGAAGAGTTAGAAACTCGTGGAATTATACATGAAAATTTGGTTGCCGAAGTTGGGAAAGACTTGGATATCTTTGATTTAGTCTGCCACATAGCTTGGGATATGCCAGCTCTTACAAGAAGAGAAAGAGTGAATAACGTCAAGAAGAGGAACTATTTTACAAAATATGGTGAGGAAACAAGAAAAGTTATTGAAGCATTGTTAGATAAATATGCTGATCAAGGAATAGAAAATATAGAAGATCTTTCTGTTCTTAGAATTGAACCTTTTAGACAAATGGGAACGCCTGCTGAAATAATCAGTTTATTCGGAGGCAGGGAACAGTATTTAGGAGTAATAAGAGAACTAGAAGAACAGATATATGCTGTGGGGTAATCAATGAAAAATATTGGAAACATAATTAAGACTATTCAAAATATTATGCGTAAGGATCCCGGAGTATCGGGAGATGCGCAGCGTATAGAACAGTTAGGCTGGATGATTAGCTTAAAAGTACTGGACGATAAAGACAAAGAATTAAAACTTATAAATGGAAAATATAAATCTCCGATTCCAGAAAATCTCAAATGGAGAAACTGGGCTGGTGATGATGAGGGAATGACGGGGGATGAATTACAGGAATTTGTTGATAATGAATTAATACCTCAATTATGTAGTTTGGATATAAGTTCTGGGAATAAACATTCAATTATTGTTCGCGAGATTTTTGAGGGAACAAATAATTATATGAAGAATGGGACTGTAATCCGGCAAGTGATTAATGAACTGAATAAGATAGATTTCAACAGTTATGAAGATCGACATCTGTTTGGCGATATCTATGAATCAATATTAAAAGATTTACAAAGTGCCGGACAATACGGGGAGTTTTATACTCCCAGGGCAATAACAAAATTTATTACCGAAATGGTAGACCCTCATCTTGGTGAGAAAATACTGGATCCTGCTTGCGGCACTGGAGGATTTCTTACAGCGGCAATTGAGCATATTCGAGAAAAGGAAGTTAAAAGCACCGGGCATTTAAAATCACTACAGAATAATATTCATGGAATGGAATTGAAACCTTTACCATTTATGTTGAGCGTAACTAACTTAATTTTACATGACATTGAAGTGCCAAACATAGATTATGTTGATAGCCTAAATCGAGAATATACTTCTATTCAACAAAGAGATAGGGTTGATGTGATTCTTGCTAATCCCCCTTTTGGAGCTTCAGTTACTGATGGAGTTGAAACTAATTTTCCCAGGAATTACAGAACCACTGAAAGTGCTGACCTCTTTCTTGTCTTAATGATACGTTATTTAAAAAAAGGTGGTCGAGCCGGTATAGTTCTTCCAGATGGGTCACTTACAGGCGATGGTGTTAAAGAGAGAATAAGAAAACATCTGTTAGAAGAATGTAATCTTCATACTATTGTTCGGTTACCTAATTCTGTATTTAAACCCTATGCAGGTGTTGCAACGAATCTCTTATTTTTTGAAAAAGGCAAGTCGACAAAAGAAATATGGTATTGGGAACATAAATTACCTGAAGACTATAAAGCATATAGTAAAACTAAACCTATTAAACTAACGGAATTCAAATCTTTAAAAAAGTGGTGGGATAATCGAAAAACAAATGAACAAGCATGGAAAGTATCTATAAAAGAAATACAAAAAAATGGACATAATCTTGACATAAATAATCCACATATACAAGAAGATGAGATTCAGTATAGCAAAGAAGAAATTTTGGAAATATTGCATAATTCATTGCGGAAAAGTGATGAAATATTAAATAAGTTAAAGGATGATCTAGTTGGCTAATTATAGAGCAGTTAGAATAGGCGATATTTGTACGTTAGAAAAAGGCAAGACTGGAATTTCCAAGGCAAAACCTGGAAAATATCCTCTTGTAACTACAGCTGCGGAAAGAAAATCATCATCTGAATATCAATTTGATACCGAAGCTGTATGTATACCTTTAGTTTCCTCTACAGGACATGGTAAAAAATCACTGAATTATGTACATTATCAGGAAGGAAAATTTGCTCTTGGCACAATTTTGGTAGCAATAATTCCTAATGATAAAAAAATAATTAATACAAGGTATTTGCATTATTACTTAAGTAAAAATAAAGATCGTGTATTAGTTCCCTTAATGAGAGGTGCTGCCAATGTTTCACTTTCTGTGAAAAGTATATCTAATGTCAAAATTCCTGTGCCACCACTAAAGAAGCAGCAGGAAATTATAAAGATAATTGATAAAACCAGCAGTAATTATAATAAGTTAATGAAAGAAGTTAATAAACAGAAAAAGTTCACTACATTATTAAGGCAAGTGATTTTACATGATGCTATCGGAGGGAAACTTACTAAAAACTGGCGTAAAAATAATATAGATTTAATCAGCGGAGAAAATCACGCCTCAAAACTATTAGAGAAAATACAATCAAAAAATAAAGTATCTCCAATAAAAGAAGATGAAGTTCCATTTCAAATTCCAGATCAATGGGTTTGGTG
>JAQICU010000128.1 GCA_027858325.1 Candidatus Cloacimonadota bacterium | reverse complement strand
ATCATTCTTTTAGCGTCAAATTCTCTGATACCTTTTTGTGCCATTTTTTTACATCTCCTATTTATTTTTAATTGATTTCTTAACTATTATCCTTCGATACAATCCCGCTAAATCGGGATCACTCAGGATGACAGTAATTACATTTTCTATCATTATAAACACCAGCCACACTGAGTAATCCAGAACACTTTCGGGAAATATCGAAGTGTTAAACTTATCACTCTATTCAAAAAATAATTACGTCATGAATTCCTAATTTATTTTTTTCATCATCGCCAGAGTTCCGCCAGCAAGTAGAATCTTTTTTTGTCTGTCTGATAGATCATAAGTAGCTTCAAACTCAGTTCCTTTGGTAATGTTCTTCACAATTATATTTTTACTTTCTTTTAAAGTTTCTTTGATGTTCCGGATTTCAAGTTCATCTGCTTGATCAATTCCATCATAATTTTTTTCATCTTTGAAATTAAGTGGCAGTATTCCAAAATTGATAAGATTAGCATTATGTATTCTTTCCATGGATTTTGCCAAAACAGCTTTCACTCCCATAAACATCGGGCACAGTGCTGCATGTTCACGACTGCTGCCCTGACCATAAGAAAGACCTGCTACAATTATGTTATCTTTTCCACTATTTTGAATTTCTTTTGCTCTATCGTGGAATGTAGGATCGACCACTTCAAACAGGAATTCAGAATATTTTGGGACATTGGATCTATACTTCATTTTAGAGCCAGCTGGAATAATGTGATCAGTTGTGATCTGATCTTCTACCTTTAAAGTAACAGTAGCGGAGATTTTATCTTTAAGTGGTTCTGCTGCTGGTGGATCACCAATATTTGGTCCACGATATACTTTTGTATTTTCATCAGCATCTTTCGGGAAGATGAACATAGAATCATCAATGTAGAATTTAGCGGGCATTTGAACATTTGGATATTCAAGTCCCATTTTCTCCAGATCTCTTGGATCCGTAAATTTACCAGTTATCACTGCTGCTGCTGCTGTTTCAGGGCTTACTAGATAGGCATTGGCAGATTTTGTTCCGGATCTTCCAAAGAAGTTTCTGTTACTGGTTCTCAGTGATACAGCTTCGGTTTTTGGAGATTGACTATTGCCAATACAGAACCCACAGGCAGATTCAGCAATTCTAGCTCCGGCAGAAACTATACTCTCAAATCCACCATCTTTAATTATATTTTCTATAACTTGTTTGGAACCTGGAGCAACTACAAAGCTTGTATTGGAGTGAAGTTTTTTTCCTTTCAAGATTTCTGCTACAGTCATCATATCTGTATAAGAAGAATTTGTGCAGCTGCCTATACAAACCTGATCTACATTTATCTCTCCAAGATCTTTTACTTTGCTTATGTTGCCAGGACTGTGTGGTGTGGACGCCATGGGAACAAGTTCAGCCAGGTCAATATCTACAACTTGATCATATACCGCATCATCATCTGCGATAAGTTCTACCCAATCACTTTCACGATCTTGGGCTTTCAGGAATTCCTTCGTTACTTCATCACTTGGGAAGATAGAAGTGGTTACGCCGCATTCTGCTCCCATGTTAGTAATTGTTGCTCTTTCGGGAACAGTTAATGTATCAATACCAGGTCCGCCATATTCAAATACACAACCCACATTTCCTTTCGTTGTAAATAGTTCCAGAACTTTAAGGATCACATCCTTTGCAGCAACCCAGGAGTTGAGTTTTCCTATTAAGTTGATTTTTATTACTTTTGGATAAGTGATATAGAAAGGTCCACCTGCCATTGCAACAGCAACATCAAGTCCTCCTGCACCAATTGCCATCATCCCGATCCCTCCTCCGGTTGGAGTGTGAGAATCCGATCCAAGAAGTGTTTTTCCCGGTTTACCAAATCTTTCAAGCTGAACCTGATGACAAATTCCATTCCCAGCTCTGGAATAAACTATTCCATACTTTGCAGCAACTGATTGCAAATATGCGTGATCATCCGCGTTTTCAAAACCAATCTGAACGGTGTTGTGATCTACGTAACTCACAGAGAGTTCTGTTTTTACTTTTGGAACACCCATCGCTTCAAATTGTAAATAGGCCATTGTCCCTGTTGCATCTTGAGTTAGTGTCTGATCAATTTTAATTCCTACTTCAGTGCCTTTTTCAGATTTACCTTCAATAATGTGCTTTGAAAGAATCTTTTCGACAATGTTTTTTCCCATTGTAAAATCCTCTTTTCTATATATTTTTATATTACTTTTTGCTATTTATTATGATTGTTTATTTTTAAGGTCTTAATTTTTTAAAGGTTATAAATGTTACGTTTTTATACAGTTTAATCGCTGTAATCAACGATATAAAGCATACAGCTATAATAGGAAACTCGTCTTCGCTCATTTACCTCTCCAAAATTTAATTGAGCCGAAATTTACAACAAGATTTTAAGTGTCAATACATTTTTATTTTAATATCAGGCATATTGAGAATCTTGATAAAAACTTAAAATAATGGACATAAATTGTCCTAATTATAAGTTTGTACAAGTGCGCCCGTGGCTCAATTGGATAGAGCATCTGACTTCGGATCAGAGGGTTATGGGTTCAAATCCTATCGGGCGTGCCATTTATACTTCGGCTTGTGAGTGTAGCGAGCAAACGAAGTAAAAACGAGATTTGGCTTTGCGAAGCAAAACACATCGGTTTTATAAATTTAGTTCGTTTTTATTCGTTGTAATTAATCTATTTGAAAGAATGAAAATACACTTAATATATATTAAACAATCTCAGATACAATTCAATTAATGAATTCCCTGCAAGAATATAGACCAAGGCTCCTATGATAAGAAATGGTCCAAATGGGAAAGGTTCTTTACGATCATGTTTTAGAATTAGCAGCACAGTTAGAGCTATCAATGAAGAAAAAAGCACTGTAAACAGAATTCCCCATATTCCCAGAAAAGCTCCAATTGCTGCAATAAGCTTAATATCACCTCCACCAAGACTATCTTTTCTAAGAGTTTTTTGAAAGATTACAGCAGTTAACAGGAATAGAAGAAAGCCTGATAAAGCACCGATACTGGCAGACATCCAGCTAACATCAGTATTTGGAAGAAGTGAGAATAAAAGACCTATCAGGATAAGGGGGAGCGTCAATTTGTCCGGTATTATATAATGATATAGATCGATAAAAAAAATGATCAAACCGAATGAAATAAAAATTGCATATTTGAAAAAAACAATTGAAAATTGCGCATCTAGACTTATAAATAGAAGAAGCAGTAAAATGGGTGTTAATAATTCTACGAGAAAATAATGGATATTGATCTTTGCACCGCAATATGCACACTTACCTTTTAGTAATATATAGCTTATAATGGGAATATTATGATATGGTTTTATATTTGCTTTACAAGAAGGACAACTTGAATCCGGGAAAACAACTGATATGTTTCTGGGAATTCTGGAAATGCAGACATTGAAGAAACTTCCAAATACAGTACCAAATATAAAGATGATTATGTAAAACATAATAAAATGCCCGGCTGAACCGGGCATTAATTATATTATTTCATTCCCGAACTGATAGCCAGTCCAAGTTTGAATATCGGCAGGTAAATGATAATAATTATATATCCGACCATCCCCGCCATAACAATTATCATCATAGGCTCGATAAGCGATGTAAGCCTTTCAATAACCGAATCAACAAGTTTCTGATGAAATTCGGCAGCTTTCTTAAGCAAACTATCCATCTCACCTGTATCTTCACCCGTTGAAATTAGCTGAAGCAGAGTTGAGGGAAACGCTTTTGTCTTTTTAAAAGCACCTGCTACTGTATAACCTTCTTTCACTAAACCACGAGCCTGAATACAAGCCTTTTCTATAACTGCATTCTGAACGACTTTTTCAACCAGTTCCATAGTATCCATAATTGGAACACCGGCATACATTAAAATACTGAAAGTCCTGGCAAATTTACTCATAATAGAGTTTTCTAACAAATTACCGATTACCGGCAATTTTAATACTACGCTATCAACTATAAGATGTCCTCTATCGGAAAGATAGAATAGAAAGAAAGCCATGAAGAATGCTAATATGCCCAGACCAGTAAAGAAAACATTTTCTCGTACAACATTACTGATCGCTATAGCCGCAATAGTTGGAGCCGGCAGATCTGCATTGAAGCTTTCATAAACACCAGCGAACATGGGAATAATAAAATAGAATAATCCCCAAACCACAACAGCTAGAAATACAAGAATAAATATCGGGTATGAAAGTGCAGACCATACTTTTCGGCGTGTATCTTCAATCTTCTCCAAATATGTAGCTAGCTCATCTAGAACAGTGTGAAGTGTACCGGAAACCTCACCTGCTTTTACCAAAGCAATAAAAAGCGAATTAAAAACACCGGGATGCAATTCCATTGATTCAGAAAGGCTAAATCCTTTCTTGATATCATTAGATAGCTTTATTAATACTTTCCTAAACCGTTTATTTTTCTCTTCTCTAGACAAATTTGTTAATGATTTCTCTATTGTTAACCCTGCTGAGAACATGGTCGCAAGCTGCCGTGTAAAGAATACAAGAACTTTTAAACTTACTCCCGTTCGGATCTTATAAAAAGTTAGCATTATTTTATCGAACATCGATAATTTTCCGCTGAATGCACCTTCTTTACCAGCCTTCACCGAAATAATAATGCTGCCTTCTCTAGTTAATTTATCAACAACTTCATCCATAGTGGTAGCTTTTGTTGTACCTTCTGTACGAATCCCTTTTACATCTTTAATTATATATTGAAAAACTGGCATATTATTTCCTTCTTAATTAACGAATTTATTCATCTAAGACTGTTAATTTAACAACCTCATTTATTGTTGTTAATCCCTGTTTCATCTTATCGATACCACTAGCGTGCAGGGAGTGCATTCCATTTTTAATTGCTGCTTCACGAATAACATCCTGATTTTCTCCAGCAAAAATGAGCTTTCTGACCTCAGAATTAACTTCGATCAATTCAAAGATACCTGTTCTTCCTGAATATCCAGTATTATCGCAATGAACACATCCTTTACCCTTTTTAAAGTTGATCTCTTTTGCCTCGTCTTTAGTAATACCGGCTGCAATAAGTTCTGCATCCTTTGGAGTATAATCCTCTATACAATTAGAACAGATCTTACGCACTAAACGCTGAGCCATTACCAGATTCAAAGATGAAGCAACCAAATATGCAGGTATACCGATATCAACAAGACGGGTTATAGTTGAAGGAGCATCATTAGCATGAAGTGTGGTAAAAACCAGATGACCTGTAAGCGAGAACTTGATTGCAATATCAGCAGTTTCCTCATCACGGATCTCACCAATAAGAACGATATCAGGGTCTTGACGCAGAACCGAACGGAGAGCTTTACCGAAAGTTAAACCTATCTTCTCTTTCGCCTCGATCTGTGTGATTCCATCCAATCTGTATTCTACCGGATCTTCAACTGTTACAATATTATTCTCGATATTCTTAATCTCTTTTAAACCAGCATGAAGTGTGGTTGATTTACCACTACCGGTAGGACCGGAAACGATCGTGATTCCATAAGGACGTTTTATCCATTTATGAAAAATATCAAGATCACTTCCTGAGAATCCAAGAGTAGTGAGGCTAAAGCCGAATTCCCCTTTATCCAAAAGACGCATCACAACCTTTTCTCCGGTAACTGTTGGTGTAATGGAAACACGGACATCTACACTTTTCATTGATGTTTTGAGAGAGATATGACCATCCTGTGGTAATCTTCGTTCTGCAATATTCAATTTTGACATCACCTTAACAAGTGAAACCATTCCAGTATGAAGTCCAATTGGAGGTGACATAACTTCACGCAAGGCGCCATCTATTCTGAATCTTACGCGTGTATTATTGGTAAGAGGTTCAATATGAATATCAGTAGAATTTGATTTTATAGCTTCAGTGATAATAAGATTAAGAAGTTTAACGACAGGAGCATCGGCATCTCCTTTCTTATCAATTGTGATCTCATTTTCATCATCATCTACAGCTACAAATTCAAAATTACCCACAGCATCATCCACTTGTGAAGATGTACGGATACCTTTGTAATATTTTTCAAGAGTATCCGTGAGAACTGAGTCACCAATAAGCATAGGAAGTATATTCAAGCCCAAAAGTTTCTGCAGACTATCATGAATAACAATATTATCAGGGTCTTTCATTGCCACGATCATTGTGTTATCCTGTTTGCGTAAGGCAATTACCCTGTTTTCTACTGCAAAAGGTTCCGGGATAAGTTTCACAACTTCAGAGTCCAGCTCAAGAAGCTCATCTTCCTTGATTATATCATATCCAAGCTGAAGATGTAGTGCATCCAGAAGATCTTTCTCAGATATATATCCGAGTTTAAGTAATGTTTCACCGATCTTAAGACCGAAATTCTTCTGTTTTTGCACTGCTTCTTTAACTTGCTGCTCAGTGACAATACCCTGATGGACTAATACTTCACCCAACTTGGCAAATTGAGGATTAAAACTCATTTATTTTTCTCCTATTATCTTCTAATCTTCATATCTTTTCAAGGTTATAGTAACCTGATTCGTAGCATCTGTTCCAAGGATCTGAGCCGTAATGGTGCCTGTTGTTGTTCCCGGATTAGGAGGTATTGGAACTGGACATTCCATATAAAAGAATTCTACTTCCTTGCTCAATCTACCATGCTCAGCATTCACTATACCTGTTAAGCCGGTATAAGGATCTCCAGTATCAGGTGGATATGGTTCTAAAGGATCACCCAAAGTTGTTGAGAACACTACGATCTGGTTATCGATCGGATTATTCTGACCATCCAAAACAGTGATCCTGATTTCTGTAGACTGGTACTCAGGAGTGGGATCTGGAATTCCCCACCAATCAATATGAAGCGGAATTGCAACAATATCGATTGCGGGATTTTGGATTGGAAGAATAAGTTCACCTTCAAAAATATCCCCTACACCTGTTTCAATTCTTATATTGATCACGTCGTTTGTATGCGTACCGTGATAGTTCAAATATGAGTAGGCAACACCAGCCAGAGAATCTCCCTGTGCATTTTGATTATTAACATAAGCAGAAGCAACTGCAGAAGCCCATTCCGGTTCATCGGGGAGTGAGAAGAATACATGCGTACCAGAGGCAACAGGATTACCTTCTATATCATTAAGTAGAGCTGATATCTGCACCTTCCACATACCGCTGCCCATGTCTACTCCACTGCTATGACCACCAATAGAGAATTGTACAGTGTGAGTGAAACCACTGGCTACAACAATATTAGATTTAGTTGAACTGATGGTTGCACCGGCCAAAGTTTGAGTGGATACACGACAAGTAACAATGCCTGAGTGCGCACCACTATTGATGTTAACAGATGCTTTCCCGCCAACTGAATAAGTACTATCCAATAATCCAACATCATTAATATTAGTTCCTTCCGGAGCATAAAGCAATTCAAATACAACATTTTTTGGTTGAGTGATCAATTGACCTGAATTATCATAAAGGCTGGCAACAAGTTCAAAAGATTCTGTGCCACCAGTTCCCTGAACACTTATCTCAATTTGTTCGGAAACATCAAATCCAATCGAGCTAACATCTTGAGGTGGAACTCCATCAATATAAACCTGCCTAGTTTCTGAAACACTTCCAATTATCGCTTCTATAGTCGCAGCACCAAAAGCTCCGTTATCGTGGAACTTAACAGTTGCGATACCACTGCTGTCTGTTGCAGCTTCGGCGGGTTGCAAAAAACCCATATCAGATCTAAATTGAACGATCTGTCCAAAGACAGCGTAATTTTCATCATCTTTGATCATTACTTTGATCGTTGAAAAAGTTGTTTCATCACTATCTGAATATATAACATTTGGATTTACTGTCATATCTGCTATAGTGTAATTTAATGGGTCTACTATTCTATTGTCACAAGCCGTGAGTAAAAGACCGGTAAGTATAATGGCAATTGAAAGTAATAAAATCAGTTTTGTATATTTCATTATTCCTCCAATTCCTGAGTATCATCAGAAATATTTTCTTTGATCAATCTCTTTTCAAGTTCTTCATCAATATCTATATTTAAATTTATATTTTCAAAAGTAACTACATGAGGAGTAATCTCTATAATAAGGTCAGTTTTTTCCAGAAGTTTAACTTTATTCTGGAAAAGTTTTACTATTAAAGGAATAGCACTTAGAAGAGGAACTCTGTTTACAGTTGTAGATATGGTAGTACTTAATAGACCACCAACCAATATCCTCTGACCATCCGGTACAGTAACTGTAGAAGTGATCCTTCTTACCTTAGTTCTGGGTATATAACCACCTACTAATTCCATAACAGAACTGACTTCAGGTTCGATCTTTGTTGTGATCTGTCCTTGGGAATTAACAGTAGGTCTAACTTTAAGTTTGATACCAACTTCTTCACGTTCTACCTGAATTTGCTTATCATTATCTTCGGCAATATAAGGAACTACTTCACCAATATGGATCTCTGCTTCTTCGCCATTTAAGGCTGTAATTCTAGTATCTGTAAGAAGTTTTGCTGCATTATTTTGCAATAGCCAATCAATAGTAACATCAAAAGCTGTAAGCTGACGACTGAAATGACCGACATCAGAGAGATCTTCTAATCTCTGGAAGTATTGATCTTCAGGAATCTGGCCGAAAGGTGAAAGATCGCCATAAGGTGTATCTCCTGTAGCATCAGTAAAATTGTAAGGTAATCCTGTTCCTGAAGAACTTTTGGCATCCTCGGCAAGAATAGTGGTAAGGTGGTTCAATTTTGACCAATCAATACCATATTTTTCTGATTCGGAAACAGAGATCTCGATAAGACGACACCGGATCTCAATTTGTTTTTGAGGAACATCTATCTCTTCTATCCTTTTACTTATTTCAGTAAAAGTTTGTGGATTTGCACGAACAAGAATTGCATTCTGCCCTTCAATAGCAATTGATTCACCCGGCATAATCTTAAGTGCGTTCACGATCTTATTTACATCAACATAATTAAGAGTAAGAACATAAGTTCTCTCTCCGATCTCTTCTTCGATCCTGGCTTTCTCGCCTACAATAAATGTCTTCTCACCAACCAGGCGATAAGATAATCCAATAGATTTTACAACAAGAGCTAATGCTTGTTCAATTGGAACTTCTTTAAGCTGGATTGTGATCTTCTTCTCTTCTGCCTTTTCATCTTTGTCAGCTGTATCCATCGCTAGAACGATATTACAATTGCTTAGTTTTGCCATTGTAGAAATGATCGTTGAAACAGATGCATCTTCTGCATTCAGTGTGATCTTGTTAGTTAATAGTTCTGATACTTCTGCCGCAAAAACATTCACAGATAACAATACCATTATTGCTAATGACAATAAAAGTAATTTACTGTTGTAATTTTTCATACATTCTCCTTTATATTACCAATTATATTTTCTATTTTCTGAAATTTCATTATCTTTCTTTATTGCTTCCGGTTTGTCCGGAAGTTTCTGAATAGCTAGGATATTATTTGCTCCCTTATAAGAATAGACGATCTCACCCTGACGAATATCAGTTATCTTGCCATAGAAGAATGCGTCACCAATAGAATATAGTTTAGTTTTACCTTGATGAGAGATCGCAGCTCTTCTTTTACCGATTTCGGGTACGATCGTTGATTCCAGGCGAACCATATTCTCAACTTCTTGTCGCCATTGCTTCTCTAGATCCTGCATAGTTTTTACGATCAGATTTTGTTCCAGCGGATCTTTAGTTACCGTAAAAACAAATTCTTTTCTATCCTGTATAGAATGCTCGATATTCTGGATCTGACTAAACACATCTTCACTTAATGCTAACTCTTTGTATTTAGATTCAACAGGAACAGCATTAATATCTCTATAAAGGCTGTTACATTTAACACCAAGCACAATAAGGAGAATTACAATTAGTGCAATTACTAGGTCTTTTAAATATTTTTCTTCCATTATTATGCCTCCTTGATGATCATAAAGACAGAAAGTTCAAATGTAACTTTATATCTTGTTTCAATTATTTCATCGGAAGTCTTGCTTTTATCTTCTTTCAAAGGTCTAACATCAAGAGCATTAACTTTAATAATATTATCAAAAGATTCCAAATCAGAAAGGAATTGCCCCATTTGCACAAATGTACACTCTACCGTAAGAGTGTATTTCTGCTCTACAAGATAAGGTTTATCTGCTGAAACAACTTTTGGAGAAATTGAATCTATGGATATTTTATATTTATCAGCTAGATCAGCCAATTTCTTTACAAAAGTATTAACCTCTTCAATCTCAAACTCATTCTCATTTGTCATGCTTAGCATAATTACTTTAGATACTTCTTGAAGTTGATCATTAATTACCCTGGCACTGTTCAGTTTTTCCTGTTCTTCTTTTATCGCTTCATCGTAATCATCGATCTTGTTGATCTTCGCTTTAATACTGTTTGTACTGAAATAGAAGAAACAGATAGTACTCAAGATCATCACAAACAAAAGAAGTAGATATCTTTGTATTATCATTGTCTACCTCCGTTTTTTGAATAACAATAAGAAATGCAATCTATCAGGAA
>JAQICU010000119.1 GCA_027858325.1 Candidatus Cloacimonadota bacterium | reverse complement strand
AATCATCTCCTTCATCCTCTTCATCAGAGTCTGTGGTAACATAAGTTAGTCCCGGCATTATAGCAATCGAAGTTTTTTCATTATCCGTTGGCAACTGATGTTTCAGATACACCTTGCACCCGGCTCCACCAAACGACACCCAAATTTTTCCGTTAATGTCCATATCATCTGTTAATCCCAATCCGGCTTTCATACCGTAAACTGGTAAAGAAAGCAATCTTTTAGCATTGAAATTAGTGGAATCAGGATCTATGCTTGTAATCAGCATAGTTGTAGTCAGATCCAGGCCATAACCATATTCAACTCCAAATTTGGGATGACCCGGTTTAGAGGTTTCTGCCGTTTCCATCATGGAAGTATTCATTACTGCACAACCTGATAATAATATCATTAACACAACTAAATACAAACCTATCTTTTTCATCATACTCTCCTCTTAATATTCGTTTTTATGTTCTGCAAAATTATTCAAGTAAACTATCTGTCACGCTGACTAGGAGTGAAATCCTAATAATTCGGGAAAGTGCACAACATTTTCACTCTCTTATTATCCTTCGATAAATCCGGTACTGCCGGACACTCAGGATGACAAAAACACTCTATTTTGCTGAATTAATATATTGGCTTTTATTCATCACCAATATTAATATGCTTAATAAAATTTGCAGCAGAATTCTGATCAAATCTGAGCCTGTTCCTAGGATCAAATGATCTGTTCATACTGTCACGCAATTCCAGATGCAGATGGGAAGCCTTTCCGCTATTGCGGATATTGCCGGTAAGTCCGGTAAGCCCGACCACCGTATTTCTATCCACCTTCTGGTTAAGCTCTACAAACACTTCGTTCAAATGCGTATAAATACTTTCAATTCCCTCCGGATAAAGTATCCTGATAGTTTTGCCGTACTCAATCTTTATTGAATCGATAATCCCACTCGGTTTTTCATATTGAACTTGCACCAGATAATGCGAATTATCGCTTACTTCTGTAACGATTCCAAAATTCGTAAGCGGATAAACTGGTGTATTTTCAGGAACAAAAAGATCAATGCCTTCATGAATCCTTTTACGTTCACGAGTTCCACGTCCGCAACCATAATGATCTGACCAACGATTTTTGATATATTCTTTTATTAATTCATTAAAATCCATTTCATCTTTAAAGGGGGAACTGTAATGATAGAATTTATCTATGAAATCTGCAGTAAAAACTACCACCGGTTCTTTGAATGAAGATGGATTAACCGCAACCATAGAATCCGCTTCACTTGTTAGGATAGTAATATTATTCATTTTTTTTTCTAAGTATTTAATGTAGAAAAAATCGCTAATCACAATTATAAGTAAAATTATAATAATAACTGCCCGGATCAATGATGCACTAATTTTCATAAAACCTCTTATTTACTCATTTGATTTTCAACTTTATAATTTGAAGTTATTTGGCAATATTTTTCTGTAAAATAGCATCTGAAATAGTTACATAAAAGTTGTTTACTGCTATTAATTTGATAGTATACTTGACAGCAAAAGCGTTGATAAAATATTTTGTTTGTCCGATCATCAAAGAGTATAGAAAAATAAGGAGATAGGATGAAAACAGAAACTCCAAAAGCAGATATGATCAAGCAGGATTGGTATCTGGTGGATGCGAAAGATATGGTTTTAGGAAGATTGGCGACACAGATCGCTACGATCCTCCGTGGAAAAAACAAACCATATTTCAGCCCGCATCTTGATACAGGTGACTATGTAGTAGTCATCAATGCTGATAAAGTCAGGCTTACAGGAAATAAGGAATTACAGAAAACCTATAAACGTTATAGCGGTTATCCGGATGGACAAACTGTGATCCCATTTAAAAGAATGATTCAGGAACATCCTGAAAGAATTATCGAACATGCTGTGAAAGGAATGCTTCCAAAGAACATCTTGGGAAGACAGATATTCAACAAGCTTAAAGTTTACGCTGGGACAGAGCATCCTCACATAGCTCAAACTCCCAAGTTACTCAATTTATCTAGTTAGGGAGATATCAAATGCAATATTTTGATGCTGTAGGAAGAAGAAAAAAATCAGTTGCAAGAGTTCGCTTAACCCCTGGAACAGGCAAACGAATTGCTAATAATACAACTATGAAGAAATACCTTCAACGTGAGATCCTCGAAATGATCATTGAACAACCACTTAACCTTGTGGGACTCTCAGAAAAAGTTGATATTAATGTTAACGTTTGCGGTGGTGGTCTTTCCGGTCAAGCCGGTGCGATCCGCCACGGAGTATCACGCGCTCTTGTAAAATATGATGAAGAATTAAGATTAGAATTAAAGAAGAACGGATTCCTTACTCGTGATCCAAGAATGGTGGAAAGAAAGAAACCAGGTCAACCAAAAGCGAGAAAGAAATTCCAATTCTCTAAACGTTGATCAAATATTCAGTTTAAATATATCTAAACTGATAACACTATTCGGGTATATGCAGAGCGGTGTCCGGCTACGATCGGATTGAATTGCAGACAAAACCGAATAGGAGAAAATTAACCGTAAATAAGGAGAAAAAATGTCAGTAGTAACAATGAAATCTCTGTTAGAGAGCGGAGTTCACTTCGGTCACCAAACTTATAAATGGAATCCAAAAATGGATAAGTACATTTTTATTAAAAGAAATGGTATCCATATTTTAGATCTTAAACAAACCCTTGATGCTATCAATGAATCTTTTATGTTCATCAAAGATATTGTTTCAAAAGGTGAAACAGTTCTTTTTGTTGGAACCAAAAAACAAGCAAAGGAATCTGTTGAAAATGCAGCTAAGAAATGTGCGGGGTTTTATGCTTCGAATCGTTGGTATGGTGGAATGCTTACAAATATGAAAACTATTCGACACAGTATCGAAAAATTGGATTATTACGAGCAGATTGTAGAAGATGGTACTATCAACAGTTTCACAAAACTTGAAGCTACCAAGATGAAACGCAGCTATGACAAGATCCTATTCGGTCTTGGCGGTATTAGAGAAATGGATAAACTTCCCGGTGCTGTTATTATTGTAGATATCATCAAAGAAAATATTGCACTTTTAGAAGCTAAAAAACTTGGTATTCCAATTGTGGCAATGGTTGATACAAATGCTGATCCGGATCCTGTTGATTATGTGATTCCAGCTAACGATGATGCAATTAGAGCAATCCAGTTGATCACTGATGTTATGGCTAATGCTGTGATTGAAGGAAAACAGGCATTTCTCGAAGGTGCAGATATTGTTCAACCTATTGAGGAAAAAGAAGAAGACAAATCGGAAGAAAAAGCTACGAAGAAAACAAAAACAGAGGAAGTTCCGAAACCAGCTAAAAAAGCTATTAAAAAGACAGAAGATCAACCAAAAAAGGAAACTAAAAAAGAAGCTAAAAAAGAAGATATTTCCAAACAAGTTAAGAAAACAGCAAAGAAGACTGAGGATAAACCATTAAGGGAAACTAAAGAAGAATCCAAGAAAGAAATAGTCTCAAAACCAGCTAAGAAAACAGCAAAGAAGACTGAGGATAAACCATTAAAGGAAACTAAAAAAGAATCCAAGAAAGAAAAAGTTTCCAAACCAACTAAGAAAGCTGTTAAAGAAACAGAAGAAAAATCAAAGAAAGCAACTAAAAAAACTGATAAAGAAGTTTAATTAATCAGATTTAGACCAGGAGAATAATATATTATGAGTATCTCAGCAAAATTAGTTATGGAACTCAGAGCAAAAACTGATGCAGGTATGATGGACTGCAAAAAAGCTTTGATCGAAACAAATGGAGATTTAGAAGCAGCTACTGATTATCTTAGAGAAAAGGGTATGAGTAAAGCTGCGAAAAAAGCAAGTAGAATTGCAGCTGAAGGACTTGTTTTCAATGCTATTTCCAATGATGAAAAAATTGCAGCACTTGTGGAATTTAATTCCGAAACTGACTTCGTAGCAAAAAACGATGAATTTAAAAGTTTTGGAAATTTACTTACAAAGCTCGTTATTGAAAATGATTTTAAAACAGTTGAAGAACTTAAAGCTTTTGAAATTGATGGTTCAAAAATAGAAACTAAACTTTCCGAACTTATTGCCAAGATTGGTGAGCATATGAATATCCGTCGTTTTGGAAGAGTTATATCCGATAGTTTTGTAACTACTTATCTACATATGGGCGGAAAAATAGGTGTGGCACTTCAATTGGAAGGTGATGTAACTGACGAAAACAAAACTAAAGCAAAAGATATCGCAATGCACGTTGCTGCAATGTCTCCAGACTTCCTTGATAAATTTGAAGTTACACAAGATATCTTAGATAAAGAAAGAGCTATTCTTAAAGCTCAACTTATAGAGCAGGGAAAACCTGAGAAGATCATCGACAACATACTTATTGGTAAGATGAACAAATTCTTCGAAGAGAATTGCCTTTTTCAACAAAAATTTGTGAAAGACGATAAAATTACTGTAGGAAGCTATGCCGGAAGCATGAAAGTTGTTTCTTTTGTTCGTTTTAAACTTGGTGAAGGTCTGGAAAAAAGAAATGAAGATTTTGCTGCTGAAGTTGAAGCACAAATGAAAGGCTAATAATTTGCAGGAGTGATTTTATGCAAAAATTTAAACCTGAAAAGATCCACAAAGTTATATTCAAAATAAGCGGAGAAGTTCTTGCTGGCAAGAAAGGTTTCGGCATTGAGATGGAAAGTGTTGAAGATCTTATCGAAGATATAATCGCCATTAGAAAACTGGGATATAGCATTGGCATTGTATTGGGAGGAGGAAATTTCTTCCGGGGTGTTTCTGAAGTCGGTAAATATCTTAATCGCTATACTGCCGATAATGTAGGTATGCTGGCAACTGTTCAAAATGCCTTAATTATGAGTGGACTTTTGCAGAAGAAAAATTATCGTACAGAAATTTATTCTGCTATTCAGGTTGATAAAATAGCAAAATTCTATACTCCAAGCAGAGCGACGACTTCCCTTAATGAAGGCAAGATATGCTTCTTCTGTGGTGGTATTGGAAATCCATTCTTTACGACAGATACTGCAGCAATTCTTCGTGCAATTGAAATAAATGCAGATCTGGTTTTAAAAGGGACTAAAGTTGAAGGTGTCTTCAGTGCTGATCCAATGACAAACAAAAGCGCTAAATTCATATCCGACATTACATTTACAGAAGTTCTTGAGAGGAAATTACGTGTAATGGATATGACTGCATTTTCTTTAGCCCGTGAAAACAATATGCCCATTAAAGTCTTCAATATTACCCATAAGGGTAGTTTGAAAGAAGCTATCCTGAATAAAAATGTTGGAACATTTGTACATAAGTAAGGAGTTATTATGCACGACTTAATACAGAACTTAACGGAAAAGATGGAAGATGCATTCAATTCATTGCTCAAAAACTATTCTAAGATAAGAACAGGAAGAGCTAACACTTCTGCTTTAGATGATATCAAAATTGACTATTACGGAGCGCCAACCCCTATTAAGCAACTTTGTAATATCTCTATTCCTGAACCAAGACTCATCGTAATTCAGCCCTGGGATAAATCTATACTTGAAGGAATTGAAAAAATTCTTCTGTCTTCCAATATTGGTGTTACACCTGATAATGACGGAAATGTTATACGCCTTCCATTCCAACCTTTAACGGAAGAGACAAGATTAGGAATTGTGAAGCAGATCAAGAAAATGGCCGAAGACGCTAAGATAGAGATCAGGAACTTACGCCGTGAAGGTAATGAAACTTCCAAGAATATGGAAAAGAGAAGCGAGATCAGTGAAGATAATATGAAAGATCTCCAAATTGATATTCAAGAACTTACAGATAAATTTGTAAGTAAGATCGCTGATACAGCCAAATCTAAGGAAACTGAAATTATGGAAGTATAGGACTAGCGGATAATAAATTGAAGGAAAAATTATGGCACTCATAATAACTTCTGAATGTGTAAAATGTGGTGTTTGTTTAGATGTCTGCCCTATAACAGCTATCGTTGAGAGCGATGCGCAGTATCTTATTACTGATGCCTGTATAGATTGTGGTAAATGTATAGAAATCTGTCCTATCGATGCTATAAAAAATGTTAAGATGAATGGACAGTAAACAGTTTTTATCAGATATTATTTTAAAGCCCTGATTTGTTAAGGGCTTTTTTTTTCAGTATTAATTTTGCCAGAGCTTCCCAGTTATTTTTTTTGTTCTCTTCTTTGATATTCTTGATCAGTTCTTCTTGATCCAATTCAAAATAACGCACAATTGCATCACTGATTGCTTCTTTGGAAACATCCCTGGCTATAATTCCCGTTTTAGAATCCAGTACAAGTTCCGTCAGACCACCTACAGGAGTTGCAACTGCCCCAAGTTCCATATCATTTGCTATCTGCACCACTCCGCTTTGTGTAGCCTGAATATATGGCAAAGCCAATACATCCGCAGCTTTAAAGAAAAGTTCAATTTCTTCGTCTTTTACAAATCGATCTATAAAAGTAACTCTATCTTCCAATCCAGTTTCTTTTATTGTATTATAATATTTTATTGTATCACCATAAACTTCACCCACAATAAGCAGATGTGCATTTTCAATTTTGCAAATAATATTTGGGAGTGATCGTATTAGAAGTTCCAATCCTTTATATTGCTTAATATAACCAAAGAAAAGTATAATTTTTTTTCCAGTCAATATCAATTCAGATTTTGCTGATATCTTTGTGTATTTATTAAAATTATAGCAGTTGTAAACTGGATGAAAACCGCGAAC
>JAQICU010000044.1 GCA_027858325.1 Candidatus Cloacimonadota bacterium | reverse complement strand
TTTGTTTGCAGATCAAAATTCCGGGTTTGAAGAAAATCCAAAAGATCATTGAAAAATATAAAAGGAGAATCAAATCTGGGGATTAAATATTGTAATGTTGTCTTGAATTTATTTGAATTAGAAAATACATTTAATAATGTTTCGATCTTGTGAATTTTGTTTAGATCATCAAAAGATAACCATTGATTTTTCAAAATAATATATGGGTTCATCTTCGTTGATGTTATCCCGAATTTATCAGCATTTTCAGCCATTTCGGTTCCGGGCAGAACTTTTAGGAAGCCCAGTTGAAAATGATCGGCTTTCAAATTAAAGATATCATTAAATGATCTTTCAAATCCCTGCATATCTTCGAAAGGCAAGCCGGCAATAAGATCAACATGAATATGGATGTTGCCCAATGAGATAAGTTGATGAACAATATCAGCAGTTTTTTCCCAATTACCGGACCGCTGTATTGCTTTCAGTGTTTCTGGATTGGTAGATTGAATACCTATTTCAAATTGGAATAATCCTTTTGGACATTTTTTTAAAATTTGCAGATCTTCATCATCGAGCAACTCCGGATGAATTTCAAAATGGAACGTCATATTTGGTTCTAGATCAATTAAGAATTTCCAGATTTCACGGGAATGTTCCTTATTAATATTAAAAGTGCGATCAACAAATTTGATGATCCTTGGTTCTTGCTTAATAATGAATGCTAACTCTTTTCTTACATTTTCCAGATCACGAAATTCCAAAGTCTGATCCGAACGTGAAGATAAGCAATAGCTGCATTTGAATGAACATCCTCTACTTGATTCGTAGTAAATGTATTTATTTTTTATTTCCGGGAAATCTGAGGGAAGATAAGCAAACGGGATCTCAGAAAAATGTGGATTTTTCTTTCTAATGATCTGATTTCCTATTTGTAATCCGTTTTCCAGAAGATATCTCAATCCTGCTTCACCCGCACCACAGACAATGTAATCAATTTCAGAGAATTTGCTTAACCACTCTTCAGGATTGTAGCTGACTTCCGGTCCACCAAGAATGATCTTCGAATCAGGCAGTATCTTCTTGATCTCTGGCAATAATGAATATATAATATCAGTATTCCAAATATATACCGAGAGTGCGATAAATTCCGGTCTTACCCGGGTAATTTGCTCCAGAATTGCCAGCATATCTTGATTAATAGAAAACTCTAATATTTCAGTTTTGTGTTCAAGATCATCAACGAAATTTCTGAGATATCTTAGAGCAAGATTTGAATGAGTATACCTTGCATTAATGCCTACGAGTAACAACTTCTTCATTAATATTCTCTTACTAAAGAGAGAACATCTCCTTTGCTCTTGCCAGGTCTTCAGGGAAATCTATCTCAATACAGGGGATGCCGTCTGTAGGTATTGCTTTTAATATTTTATTCTTAGCAAGCAGATCAACTGCATATTCAAAATAATTGTTAGATTGCCCATTATCAACACCAAATTGGAGATAATGCACAAAGCGTTCAAGAATATCTTTATTAAATTTTCCGATACCAATGAATTCTCCGGCACATTTTGGAACGGGAAGCTGTTTACTGATCTGCAGAATGCGCATCTCATCATCAATAATCATTTTAACTTCTTCTTCTGCACATGATTTTGTCTCTAATAATAACTGGGAATATGGCGAACTATTAGATATCTTCCTGAGAAGTCCGCTTTGAAAGAGGACATCGGCATTAAAGTAGATAAAATCATCATCCAGATAGTCTCTGGTAAGCCATAAGGAATAAAGTGTATTTGTCGTATCATAAATTGGGTTTTCGATAAATGTAACTTGTTCACTTTTTATTTTTTCTAGAATATGAGCTTTCAATTGTTCCATTTTAAATCCTAACACAATTACAAAATCGTTGATCCCAACATTCATACAATTTTCAATTTGATGATGTATTATTGAACTTTTCCCGATCTTGATCATACTTTTAGGAAGACCACCCGATACTTTTTGTAATCTTTTCCCCATTCCTGCAGCCAGAATGACAGCTTTCATAATCTCTCCTTTTCTATATTATTATACTTTTTCAATTTCAGAACTGTTCAATTAGTCAATGAATTTCTTCCTCTTCATTTTTGATTCATAAAAATGTAGAGTTAACAATATCATAGACAGCAATTACTAAAACATTTATTTGCCATTAGTCAAAGATTAGTTAAATTAAAGTTAATAAAAATATAAATACACGGGTAGTGTTTGGAGGGAAAATGGAGCCTGTAGATTTGAAAAAACCAGAAAAAACAAAAGATGATA
>JAQICU010000006.1 GCA_027858325.1 Candidatus Cloacimonadota bacterium | reverse complement strand
ATTTTTGATATGATTAGCACTAAAATATCAAATAATGAGATTGATAAATTATGTGAAGTTGGGTTCTGTGGTGAATTTCCTTTAATTTATGGTCTATCTGGCAATGGCATTGGTATGTTTAGAGTAAAGAAACTATTAAACATGAATGCTGCTTGTATCAATATAAAAAATAATGTGTTAACTGAAGAAGCTATCATTGAAAATGGTTTTAAATACGAAAATAATCAGTTCATCGTTATCTTAAAGGAATGTAAGAAAAAGAATAGAAAAAATATTATACTAGATTACAGTTAAAAAATTGTGTGTAACAAGCGTGTCGGCAGTCGGGTTTGTCAGTGCTCTTTGTTTCCCCGATAAATCGGGGCGATTCAAACGGCTGGTTTGTTTGTCTTTGGCGTGATCGTAACAATTCCGACGTATTAATCATTAATATAGATAATTTGTTTACATATTTTATTGCCTTTTAAAATCGACTGTTCAAGATCAACTTTTATTGGTCTATTAAACAGTGTTTCAAATATAGCTTTTGTATATCTGTGTCTGTATTGTAATAATTAAATGTTATTTGTTCGCTTTTGCCTGCCTTGGCGTAGCTTTAGCGAAGACAGGTTAGTTGTTAAAATTCTGTTTTTATACACTTGGTGTTAACCTTTGCTTTCGTTCTCCTTCGACTAAGCCTGTCCTGAGCGGTGCCGAAGGACTCAGGATGACAATTATTGAATACCAATATTTGCTTTTGTTCGTCGCTAAACTTTCATGTGTATCCGCGTAAATCCGTGAGCTAAATCTATTCCTCGTTATTATCCTTCGCTTTTTGTTCCTTTTTCTTTCTCGAACTGGAAATCAGGAAACCAATAATAACACCAACAAGTAATGTAAGCGGAAGCAAGATAATACGAGATATTTCAAATTTCCAGAATAACAATTGGATTGGAACAACTTCTAAGTTTTGAAATAATATTATTGTAAAGATAAGCAACAATAATAAAATTATAGCTGTTTTAAGTTTCATAAAAATTCTCTCCTTTTATTTTACTTTATTGTGTTTATCCGCTTGCCAACCGAAATTTTGACGAAGGCTGGTGCAGATCCGTGAGTTATTACTTTCTATGGGAATAACTATCCTCGATCTGCTTTGAGAACTTCCAGAAACGCTTCTTGCGGAACTTGTACAGAACCTATCTCTTTCATACGTTTCTTTCCTTCTTTCTGTATTTCAAGCAATTTCCGTTTTCTAGTAATATCACCACCATAACATTTGGCAGTTACATTCTTGCGTAATGCATTGATCGTACTTCTGGCAATTATCTTCGCTCCGATACTAGCCTGCAGGGCAACTTTGAACTGCTGTTTGGGAATAACTTCCTTAAGCTTCTTTGTAATACTTTTTCCCCAGTTGAAAGCTTTATCGGCATGGCAGATAAATGACATTGCATCCACTCGTTCGCTATTGATCATCATATCCACTTTCACAACATTTGCCACCCTGAATTCTTTGAATGAATAATCTAAAGATGCATAACCGCGACTTAAAGATTTAAGCCTGTCATAGAAATCAAAAATGATCTCGATAAGCGGCATTTCATAATGGATCGACAATCTTTTCTCATCAATATACTGCATATCTTTTTGAATACCACGCCTTTCCTGTACTAAACTCATAATGTTCCCAACATATTCACTCGGCACGATTATTTCAATATCCATTATCGGTTCTTCAATATTAGCAATTCCAGCGGGATCGGGCATATCAACCGGATTATATATAATTTTCTGAGTCCCGTTCTCTAAATTTATTAAGAACTTAACACTCGGGGTTGTTGTAATTATCAGAACATCATATTCACGAGATAATCTTTCCTTTACGATCTCCAGATGCAGCATACCTAAAAAACCACAACGGAATCCAAAACCCAAAGCGAGTGAACTTTCCGGTTCATAAGTAAGTGATGCATCATTCAAGCTTAATTTTCCCAGTGCATCTCTCAGATTTTCATGATCGTCTTTATCAAGTGGAAAAACTCCACTATAAACCATAGGTTTAGGTTCTTCAAATCCCGGCAAAGCCTCTGAACAACCATTCTCGGTAGTAGTGATTGTGTCTCCAACCCGCGCTTTAGAAATACTCTTAATATTTGCAATTATGTAGCCAACTTCACCTGTTTTGAGTCCTTTGGTGGGAATTTGCTTCAATCCTAAATATCCGATCTCCTCGATCGTATATTCCTTATTTGTTGCGAATAATCGGATATCATCACCTTTGTTCAGTTTGCCGTCAAAGATCCTGACTAAAATTATCACACCACGATATTTATCAAAATAAGAATCGAAAATTAAAGCTTTTGTTGGTTTATCCGGTGCACCTGTGGGATGGGGAATATCATCAATAAGACCATCAATAAGTTCTTCAACTCCTTCACCTGTCTTGGCACTGATCTTATATATATTATCTTGTAAAACACCAATATTTTCTACAATATCATGTTCGGTGCCTTCTACATCAGCTTTGGGAAGATCAATTTTATTTATCACAGGAACTATTTCAAGATCATTCTCCATAGCCAGGTACATATTACTCATTGTCTGAGCTTCAATTCCTTGAGAGGCATCAACTATTAACAGCGCTCCGTCACAGGAGGCAAGACTGCGGGAGACTTCATAGGAAAAATCAACGTGACCCGGTGTATCAATAAGATTGAGGATGTATGTCTTTCCATCTCTTCTGTACTCCATACGAATTGCATGAGATTTTATTGTTATTCCGCGTTCTTTTTCCAACTCCATATCATCCAAAACAAGAGCCTCATGAGATCCCATATCAACAACATTAGTAACTTCCAGCATTCTATCTGCAAGTGTTGATTTCCCATGATCAATATGAGCGATAATACAAAAATTTCTTATCAGTTCCTGTTTAGCCGACACCTTTCTTTCCTTCCTCTAACTCTATCTTTAATATTAATCAAAATCCAGACTCACGGATCTCATGTCAATCAATTCCTATATGGATAAGATGATAATAAATTTATACTTGACGCCGACAGTGAATTTTTTATCTTTATTTTATTAAAAAAAGCAAAAAGGGTAAATTGATGATAGAAGTAATTCGTGATAAATGTATAGGATGTGAACTTTGTTTAAAGGCTTGTGCCTATGATGCAATCGTAATTAAAGATAAAATAGCAGAGATAGATATGGATAAATGCACTCTCTGTGGTGCCTGTGTAAGTGCATGTCCATTCGATGCTATTCTTATTCGCAAATTTGGACAGAAATCAATTGATAGAAGTCAATATAAAAATATCTGGGTTTTCGCTGAACAAAAAAACAATGAAATAGCTCCGGTAGTTTATGAACTTTTAGGAAAGGGAAGTGAATTAGCCCAGCAGCGTGAATGTGATCTGGTTGCTGTACTTTTAGGACATAATATTGAAGAACTTTCCAAGGAACTTATTGCTTTTGGAGCTGATAAAGTTATAGTAGTTGATGATCCGAAATTAAAGAATTTTCTGGATCTCCCCTATGCTATAGCACTGACGGAACTTGCTAAAAAATACAACCCTGAGATCATACTCTCTGGTGCTTCTGTGATGGGTCGGTCATTTATACCTCGAGTCGCTGTGGAGTTACATACCGGTTTAACAGCTGATTGTACATGTTTGGAAATTGACCCCGACACAAATAATTTGCTGCAAACCAGACCAGCCTTTGGCGGAAATATTCTGGCAACAATTGTAACACCAAATCATCTTCCGCAAATGGCAACTGTTCGTCACAAAGTAATGGACCCGTTGGAACGAGATGATTCCAGAGAAGGAACTGTAATTAATGAAACTATTGATTTCTCCGATCTGAAAAATGATACAAGATTTCTGGAGTTCGTAAAAGATGAATCACAAATGGTAAATCTTACTGAGGCAGATCTAGTAATTACCGGTGGTAGAGGTTTAAAAAACAAAGAGAATTTTGTAATAATCGAAGACCTGGCTAAAGTTCTTGATGGTGCCGTTGGTGCTTCAAGAGCATCTGTTGATGCAAATTGGATATCATATCCACATCAGGTCGGACAGACTGGCAAAACAATTAAGCCCAAAATATATATTGCAGTTGGAATTTCCGGTGCAATTCAACATCTGGCAGGAATGCAATCCTCTGATTACATAATCGCCATAAACAAAGATCCTGATGCTCCAATTTTTAAAGTTGCAGATCTGGGATTGGTGGGTGACCTTTTCGAAATAGTTCCACAGATAACTAAGAAATTGAAATAGTATGAAAATAAAAGTTGATACTTGTGTTTGTAATCATGAAAAGATAATTAAGGGTGCAAACATTAGGATCAATAGCTCATTGCTTAAAGATAAGAATATCCAATTTGATTGTTCAAATTCCATTGCATATCCTCCTTTTATAAATAGTCACGATCATCTTATCAGCAATTGGTATCCTAAGGCAGGTTTTGGGAAAACATATTCCAACGTAAATATCTGGGTAGAGGATATGAAGAAAACCAATTCATTCCTCGAGCGAAATAAAATATGGATCAATGATGGTTCATTTGATCTTACTGAAAAAGCTGCAAATCAAATTGTGTTATTAGGGATCTATAAAAATTTATTTTCGGGTTGTGTTGTTGTACAAGATCATATTCCAAAACAAAAACCATCTTATTATAAAGATAATCCAATAAATGTTCTTGAGAATTATACTCAGCATCATTCACTTTCCATGGGTAACTGGTGGGGCGGAGACAGTGCCGAAGAGGAATATACAAAGACTAACGGCAATATTCCATTTATTATACATCTTGGGGAAGGAATTGATAAGCTTTCAAGAGAGTGTTTTCCAAAGTTGAAAAAGCTGAAATTACTCAAATCGAATACTCTTCTCATTCATGGGATCGCACTGACCAGAGAGCAGATCAAAGAATGTGCAGAAGCCGGAACTTCCATCTGCTGGTGTCCTAATTCAAATAATTATCTAATTGGTGAAACACTTGATATAGATGCTTGCCTGCAGTATGGAGTGAATATGGTTTTAGGAACCGATTCTACCATGTCAGGAAGTATTAATCTTTTGGAAGAGCTTAAGTTTGCTCATCAGCAATTCCCACATATTCCCATGAAGCAGATATTCAAAATGATCACAACAAATGCAGGGAAAGCTCTTATGCTTTCGGAAGAATACGGAGTAATAAACGATCATACATCTAACTTGCTTCTGGTTAAAAAACATGATCCGGATCCGTTTAGGAATTTACTTCAAGTACAAATGGAAGATATTGAACTTTTAGTTCATCGTGGTACTCCTATATCCGGTGATGTTAAATTTTTAAATGAATTCATTGTAAATAAAGATGATTATTATTTCTATGGGAATAACAGATTTGTACTCGGACATCCAGAGAAGATCACCGATTCAATTAATACGAAATTAGGCTATATAAAAGATTTTCCGTTCTTACCATTTTAGAGGATAAACAAAGAGACACTGAGTAAAATTAATCCCACGGAAAACGCTAAATATCGCGAAAGGGTAGATTTAACTTTGTAGATTTTGTTTCGTAGGGTTAGTGGGAGCAAAAATGTTAAATATATCAGAAATTTTTTACAGTATCCAGGGTGAATCAACCTATGCTGGATTACCTTGTATATTTATTCGCTTAGCCGGATGCAATCTACGTTGTGAATACTGTGATACAACCTATAGTTATGAAAGTGAGATTAATCTATCTATTGAGGATATTTTAACAAAAGTAAAAGAATATGATCCGCTAAAATTAATTGAAATAACCGGTGGAGAGCCGCTTTTACAACCCGATGTTTATCAACTTTTTGACTTGTTACATGAAAATGAATATAAAATATTATTAGAAACAAATGGATCGATTTCTATGGAAAATGTACCTGATCATGTTATTAAAATAGTTGATGTTAAATGCCCGGGAAGTGGAGAAGAAAACAGTTTCTTGCTGGAAAATCTTGAATTTATTGATCAAGAGAAAAATGAGATCAAATTTGTACTATCAGATAATTTCGATTACAATTGGGCAAAAGACTTTGTACTAAAGTATAAACTAAATGATTATGAAA
>JAQICU010000025.1 GCA_027858325.1 Candidatus Cloacimonadota bacterium | reverse complement strand
TTTTTATACTTCTCCTTTGACCTCGTTCTCAAGTTTGTATTAGGAATGTAGCAAAGACAGATCGATGATCTGTCACTACATTACTTTTTTCACATCTTCCATTCAATTTCTAAATTTACTTCCCAGTTAATACATGGTTGCGGTATATGATCATAAATTTCATACAATTTGTTAAAAATATTATGTACTCTTATTGCAGGTGTGAACTCAAATTCTTTCCAACTTACTGAATATTCCACACCGGCATTTAGCAAATCGTAAGCTGGAAGCAGATGTTCGCTTGTAACCTGATAGGAATTTGTCCATTGTTCTCCTGTAAGTTTATATGACACATTCCCCCGTAATTTTCCAGAAGTTATTCTCAGATTCATATTAAATGAATAATCAGGAACATAAATGATATTACTTCCATTATTCGGATCATTCTTTGATCTATTGATAGCTGAACTCGTGGTGTAAATTGTTCTAAGTTCCAGCAGTTTATGTAGTTTCAAATTCAGTTCAAAATCCCAATTATCTACTTCAGCTATAGTGAGATTCACGGGTTTCCACTTTTTCAATTCATCTCTAACCCAGATTATCATATTATCAATATCATCATGACGATAAGTTACTTTAAATGAATTTTCCCGCAATTCCAGTTTCGAAAATATCTGCCAACTAAAGGAACTCTCCGGTTTCAGGTAGGGATTGCCGGATACATGGCTATCACCTTTCCAAAAAAGACTATAGTAAGAAGGCAGAGTATAGCCATTTGCCACATTACTACCCAAATTGATCTTAAAATAATTTTCATACGAAAATTCAGGTTCTATCTTCCAGCTTGTATGATCATTAAAATCTGTAGTGTTGTCCCAACGGGTTGATGCGGTTAAACTTGTTGTGTAAGGAAAATATTCTTGTTTGAGTTGTGTCTTTCCAAAAACTGCATAGTTGTTTCTGTAAATTTTTTCTATAGATTGATCTGGATAATTAAGATCTGTATATTTAAAATCCTCATAGCGATAGTCTCCACCCCAATCGATGTAAAAAATATCACTTAAGTATTCCGCATGCAATTTTATTCCTCTGCTTATCTGCCGATTCCTGGCAAGAGTTGCAAGAAGAATGTTCTCTGACCAAGGCCAGTCAAGATGAGTGTTATCATAAAGAGATTTGTCGAGGGAGTAGAAAAGATCTGCTTTTATTCTGTAATCTATCAATTTTTTGGAATAGTTTACAATATGTTTCTGTGATTGCCCTGTAAGCCTGCTGTTTTTATACCATTCCAAGGATTCAATATTACCGGGAAGTTTCTTAAAGAAATCCTGGAATAATAATTTGTAAGATAGCATTCCAATCGATCCGTAATAACCTAAACTGATATTTGCATCATAAATGGATTTTTCATTGTAATCTCTAGTTCTAAGTGTATTAGGATCATCTGTTGGAATATACTCGAAATTGTTACGGGCAAAACTCTTTCTAACAAAAGCATAATACTGAACCTTGGAATTTGCAGCAGAGAATGTTAATGAATGTTGATCCAAACCAAACGAGCCGAAAGCATGACTGGCATTTGCCATATATTTACTGGAAGCTCGTTTTGTATTTATGTTTATGATACCACCCATCGAACCGGCACCACCAATACTGCTGGAACTGCCCCTCACAACTTCAATACTCTCGATGATATCGGCAGGAATAGTCGAAATATCAAAGGCTGATCCACTTTTGTTCAAAGGGATACCATCCAGCATTACCAATGTATGGCGCGCTTTATAACCGGGGAAAATGATCTTCTGCTCCTCACCGATGAGTGGAATTCCCGAGATTTGCAGATCCGTATGGTTTCGTAAAATATCTGCTGCTGAGCCTGTATTATTTTTGGTTTTAATCAGGATGATCTCACTTGATCCGATCAACTCTCTTTTCCTTTGTTCGATCACTCTTAATCCTTGAATCGAAATAATATCTTCTTCCAGTATTATTTCTTCCTTGATGTCTCCCGCCAGAACTTTTTTATCTTTGTAGCTGATCTTATGAAAGTTGATCTCATCTTCTGCTGACACAACCACAATCTTAAAATACCCATTCTCACGTGAGATCCCAGCTTTATTATTTTCTGTAATGACAACATTCCCGATTGGCTCTCCATTTACATCTACTACACGACCACTGATGTTCAAACCTATCAGTTTAATTGTAATAATGAGTAGAATGACAATGATTTTATTTCGCATTTTTCCCCGGATATATCAAGTTTGGTTTTCCTGAAACTGGATTCTTTATTATTTTCAACTCAGCATTATACAACTCTTTCAGATTCTTTGAATTCACAATATTCTCCGGTTTTCCATCAGCTATCACAATTCCCTTTTTAAGCATTACAATTCGCTCGCAATATTCACTTGCTAAATTAATATTATGTGAAACCAGAATGATAAGTTTATTATGCTCCCTATTTATCTCGGAAAGCAACTGCATAATCTCTAGTTGATGGTTGATATCAAGATTTGCAAAAGCTTCGTCCATCAATAAAACTTTAGTTTCTTGAGCTAATGCTCTCGCGATAGAAACACGCCTGCGTTCTCCACCACTCAGTTGTGAATATAGTTTATTTTTCAACGCAACAAGATCAAGCTGTTTTAATATATTCTCAACGATTTCTTTATCTATTTTAGAATAATTCTGCCAGCGTCCCAGATATGGGAATCTTCCCATTAATACCAGATCTTCAAC
>JAQICU010000011.1 GCA_027858325.1 Candidatus Cloacimonadota bacterium | reverse complement strand
TTTATGTACATTATCAAAGTGCAAAAGGAAAATATATATGAAATATATCTTAGCTATAATATTGCTTTTAAGTTCTTCTTTAGTTTTAGCTAAGGACATTGCCCAAGTAGGAAATTGCCATATCACTTCCAGCGAACTTCAACTAGAAATGGAGAGATTGGAAGGTAAGCAGCAGTATTCTTATAACACAATAAAACAACTAGCTCTTTCCAACCTTATTGATAATTGTTTGATCTTAAACTATGCTTTGGAGAATAGAATATATGTTGATGATTCCGAATTAGAAGCTTTTTTTATTCAACAGGTAGGCGATCTTCCCAGATTTCAAACAAATGGAACTTTTAGCGAAAAGAAATTCCTCTATTTCAAAAATAGTATCGAGGGCATAAATATTCTTAAAGCAATGCGGAAAGAATTACTCATCACTAAGGCAAGGACTATCCTGGAAAGATCCTTCGATGTTACAGAAGACAAACTACTCAGACAATATTTCATGGAAAATACAAAAATTGATCTTGGGTATGCAATTATTGATAAACGAGATGTGGATTTTGAGACTGAAACATCTCTCGAGGATTTTGAGTGGTATTACAACCGCTACAAGCATAAATACAACAAGGAAGAGAAAATTAAGTTAAACTTCTTTGTAGTTCTGAACGAAGAATTTACAGAAACCGTGAAACCAATTGTGAGTAGAAGAATCACCGCAATGATATTGGCTGATAGTACACTCGATGCAGAAAATACAGCGGAACTTCGCAATGAACTTACAAAAGAAGAGACGAGCAGGTTAACTAGACAAAAAGCTCTACAAGTAACTGAGTTACTACAGGCTGGAGCAAATATTTCTCAACAAGTTGTGGAATCATCTTATCTCAGCCGAAATGATAAACTGGGTGATCTGCCTGATATTATATTAAAAAGTGCTTTCGAATTAGATGAAGATCAATTTTCTGAACCTTTTAATATCGGTATTGGATATCTGGTTTTATATGTTGTTGATAAAAAAAAAGTTACTAGAAAGGATGAGTTGGCGATTGCAAATGCGATTTGGCGGGAGTATATTACAAAAGAGACAAGTGAAGCTAACGAATTGATCCTTAAACAATATTTTGAGGATAATTTTGAGAACTTCATTGTCCCGGCAGTGGTTGTTACTAAAGTTGAGATTTCAAGCCCATCTCTCTTTTCTTCTACCAGTAAAGAAGAGTATCAACAAAAGATAAAATACCTTTTGGAAAGAAATGCAGAAAACGAATATCTAATCGCCCGTATTGTACAGGAAAACAAACTCTCAGAATCTAAAGAAATTATATATCTTGAGAAATTTGAAAACTCTGTTCTAATAGATGACATGATCGCAATTAGAATAAACCGAGGAGAAAACTGGGGATTCTTACAAACTGAGAAAAAAATTATTTTCTACAATGCTCTCTCTTTTTTTCCTGAATTTATCCCAAGTTTTAAAAAGATCAGTGATCAACTTCCAAACTTTACTGCATATTCCGAAGAGGATAGTACAGATTTCAAAAATTACTTCGATTCTCATAAACGAGATTTTAGAACACCAGATAGTTTACTGATCGCAGGAGTTGTTTTTCCTGTTCAAGATGAATTTAACCGGCTTGAACAAACTGTTTCCGATAGTGAGTTAAAGAAGATCTATAATGAAAGGATAAATGAATTATATCGTGAAAGATCTGTGAAATTCAATTACATTTTTTTATACAATTTCGAATTAGCTAACACAATATCGGATCAAGCTGTTAGTGGAATCGATGTCTCATTACTCGAAATCGTTTTTGGATGTAGCAATTCATTACCTAAGGATAAAATTTTCCCATATGACATGTTACCCGAACGGATAAATTCAACTCTTTCAAAGATCAAAACCGGTTCATGGTCTAAACCGGTAAGCTATGATAACGGTTGGATCGTTCTACACAAAATAAGAAGCTACAATGCGGGGATCATCCCTTTCTCTGAGATCAAGAGTGATTTACGTAGAGAAACCTTATCTTCAATTGCAGATAACCAAGCATTTAATAAAGCACAAGTTATTTTTGATTCTACTACTTACTTTTCTCACCTTTCTAAATATGTTGATGAATTGGATATATTTACAACTGAATTTCAAGATGCAAAAGAGGACTTTGAAATACTTGGAGATATTTCCAGTTATAGAACAGAACTTCTGAGAATGTGGAATAATGAAAAATATTCCGGGATAATCAGACTTGATGATGCGTATGCAGTTATCTTCCCACTGAAGATCAATCGATCGCGTCAACTTACATTCGAAGAGGCGTTACCGCAGATAACAGAGATACAGAATTCTAAGAGACTATTTGAATATGCTAAAGCAAATGTATCTGTGATAAAAGAAAAAATTGCTTCCGGTACTGATCCGGATTCTATACTTTATTATCTGGGTGGCTGGAATGTTATCTCTGATCTGTCGCTTACAAGCAAGATCCCTGGAGTAAATTTTAGTGAAGCGATTTTCGATGATAT
>JAQICU010000382.1 GCA_027858325.1 Candidatus Cloacimonadota bacterium | reverse complement strand
AATCTGTTGCAACTGCAATATTAGTTATATTAAATTCATCCAGAAGTTTCCAACCGCAAATAGACCCAATGATCTTATCTTTAGTTTCCATCACAAAAGCATATTGATTTTCAATTTCTTCTATGAATAACTCTTCTTCCCAGGCTGTTGAAAAAAGTTCTTTCTCCATAATCATAATGGTGGGAATATCTTCCCTTTTCATATCCCTGATCTCTGTTTTCATTAATAATATAACTTCTGCCCCGGGTAGATGATAACGATCCCATTTCGGGTTTTAAGATTATTTCTGGAGATCAGGTTCTTTTGTGAGATCCCTAGTTTCTGCGCAATTGTCCCAACAGTATCACCCTTCTTAACAGTGTGATAATCATTTGCTTTTTGAACTGTTCCGCTGGAACTGGTTCCATAAAGTTTTAGCCTCTGACCCGGATGAATAACAGTAGAGCTAAGATGATTCAAACTTTTTATACGTGAAACGGTCGTCTTATATTTGCGTGCAATATTATATAAATTATCTCCACCTTTTACAATATGATGCGTAAAAAAACCTGCATTTTTATTTAAAAATTGATTTTCAATCTTTGCTAATAATTCCTTGTCAACTCCATTCCCATTTGGAATCAGAATTGAGTATTTTCCGGGAGGTAGGACAACATCATTAATTGCCGAATATTTCACTCTACTTCTTTTATAAACTTTGATCCATGGATTCATTTCTAAGATCTTACCAATGGAAGCTCCTTGAGCTTTAGCCCAATCATCTATCTTATAATGTCCCTTTAGTGTAAGACCTATCAAATGTGCATTATCTAAGATCGAATCCATTCTATCGAATTTTTTCCCAAATATCTCTTCTTCATTCTCAATGATCATTTTGATTGCAACAGCACGCCATACATATCTCTGAGTTTCATCAACCCGCATCAACAGATCAAAAAAATCATATGCTTCCTGCTGGCGCACAACTTTGGCAATACTGCCGACTCCAGCGTTATAAGAACACATCGCCAGCAACCAGTCTTCAGTACCGCGTTTTTTGAGATAGCTCCGTGCATTGAGGAGATATTTTGCAGCAGCAGGGGTAGCCAGAAAAACATTTCTCCGCTCATCAATAAATGAATCTATGCGCATCCCATAACCTTTGGCAGTACCGGGCATAAATTGCCAGATGCCAAGTGCACCTACACGTGAACCTGCCATTGGACTCAACCTACTTTCTGCTATAGCCAAGTATTGTGCATCAAGTGGGATATTAAATTGTGAAAATACCGAATCAAAATAGGCAAAATATTTACCACATCTTGGAATGAATTGATGTGCAACTTTGAGTTCTTGTTTATAAATCGTTTCAAATTTATCTAATATCCGTTCGTTTGTTAGATCAAATGTTCTACCGGCAAATATAATAGAATCTGGAATTATGAAATCCTGATTTACAGCAACTCTGCTATTAGAAATTTCCAGAGCCTGATATAAAGAATCAATTGTGAAATCGGATTCTTCTAAGACAACAAATAAAGAATCAATTAATCTATTTCGTTCGTTAATTTTTTGTCGAAGTGAATCCTTAACAGTATCTGAAACTATTGCATTTGAATTTTCAGCAGGATGCAAAGTATTTGTTTCTGTTATTACCGCACAACCAAATAATGAAATAAGCATAGCAATTAATGCAAGTAAGCTCTTCATTTATTGTGTCTCCATCAAACGTGGTTTATAAATATCATTATAATAGCTCATATATTTTCCTGTTGTTATCTCTTCAACCCAGTCCATATGATTTGAATACCACGCTATTATTTGATTTAACCCTTCTTCAAAATCTATTTGCGGTTTCCAGCCAAGTTCGTTTCGGATCTTACTAGAATCAACTGAATAACGAATATCATGTCCTTGTCTATCGAGAACATAAGAGATAAGATTACTATTTACATCTAATTTATTAAGAATATGCTCTACAAGATCTATATTCCTCCATTTATTACCTGTTCCAACATTATAAGTTTCACCGGATTTACCTGTTTGCATAATAACATCTATTGCACGGCAATGGTCATCAACATGAATCCATTCCCTAATATTTTTTCCATCTCCATAAACAGGGATATCTAACTTATTCAATGCATTGTGAATAATAACCGGAACCAATTTTTCCGGAAATTGATAAGGACCAAAGTTATTGCATGCCCTAATTATGTTTATTCGCTGCCCATATGTTTGATAAGCCACGCGCAAAAGCAGGTCTGCAGAAGCCTTGCTGGCAGAATATGGATTATTTGGTTCTAAACGAGCATCTTCATTAACATTCAAATCATTACTAATTGAACCATATACTTCATCTGTAGAGATTTGAACAAAATTCTGCACCTTATGTTCTCTAGAATAGTTTAATAGGATTTGAGTTCCCAGTACATTTGTCTGCAAGAAAATATCAGGATTAATTAAGCTTTTATCCACATGTGATTCTGCTGCGAAATGTACAACATAATCAGGGCTGAATTGTTCAAACGCTGTTTTAACATCTTTTGGATCTACTACATCACCTTTAAAAAAAACATAGTTCTTATTATCCTCAATTGTTATAAGGTTGTTAAGATTTCCAGCATACGTGAGTTTATCAAAATTAATTACTTTAAAATTTGGATAATTTTGAACAAGATATCTAATGAAATTAGATCCAATAAAACCAGCTCCACCTGTTACCAAGATGATCTTTTGTTCATCATTAATAACTTTATCTTTATCAAAAAAATCAGAAGTACTATCAACTTTCTTTTCCATCTTACATTCCTATTTAACAAAATACAAAATTACATAAAAAACCGGTGCTGCTAAAAGAAGACTATCAAATCTATCAAGAATACCACCATGGCCAGGTAGAATTGATGAACTATCTTTAACACCGGCATCTCTCTTCAATATCGATTCTATCAAATCACCTACTTGACCAAATATACCGCCGGAAATTGCGGCCGCAAGTGCTTGTGGTATTGATAATCCTAATAATTTAATCAAAAGATAAGAACTGACAAATGAAAATAATATTCCAGCCAGAAAACCTTCAAAAGATTTATTGGGACTCGATTTAAAAATACCTCGATGCTTACCTATTGCCATTCCAACAAAATAGGCAGACATATCAGTGATCCAGATCATGAAGATCAGGCTTAAAATTAAATTTCTTCCATTTTCTAATAACCTGATATGATACACACTGCTTAATAAAACAGCAATATAGACTACAATAAATATCGCAGCCGATCCTCTGATCATTGCACCTTCCAGTCTATTTCTGAAAAGATCTGCTCCCATGATAATAACAAAAGTTAATAACAACGAAGCAAGAATAACTTCCATTCCAAAATATATTGAAGCGAGGAAAACTAGCAGCCCAAGACCAATGATTATTCTCGGTACAACAATGCCTTTATTAAAAAACATCTCTCTCAGTTCGAACATCATTTGCAAGGCTATCAAGGCTAAAAATGATGCAAGTGCTATATTCCCAACATAGAAAATGTAAATCAGTATTGGAATAAAGAAAACAGCGACCAAAACTCTTTTCAACAAAACCATTTATTTCTCCTTATCTTGTGCCGTATCTTCTTTTTCTATTTTGGAAATCCAGGATGGATTGAATAAATTCTTCACGACTGAAATCCGGCCAGAGAGTTTTAGTAAACCAGAATTCTGAATAAACACTCTGCCAGACCAGAAAATTGGAAAGACGCTTTTCACCACTAGTTCGAATTATCAAATCCGGATCCGGTATATAGGCAGTATAGAGGTAATTACTAACCATCTCATCATCAATTCTTTCTGCTTCTATCTTTCCTGATATTATATCATCAGACATCAGTTTGAATGCATCAATCAGCTCACGTCTACCACCATAATTCATTGCAACATTCAAGTGCAATCCATCATTATTCCAACTAGTTTTACACGTATTTAGAACTTTTTTATTATAACTTTTTTCCAGTTCTTTTTTGCTTCCAATAAATCTTATGTTAACATTATTTGTTATCAGATCATCGATTTCCTTTACAAGGGAATCCATAATAAGCTTAAGAAGATAATTCACTTCCTGTTTGGAACGCTGCCAATTCTCAGTGGAGAATGCGTAAATCGTTAGATATTTCAATCCAGCTTCAACTGCTGTTTCCACAATACGTCTAACTGTTTTTGCGCCCTCTTTGTGACCAATAACTCTTTTCGTGTTATGCTCATCAGCCCAGCGTCCATTTCCGTCCATTATTATGGCAATATGTTTTGGCATTCGCTCATGGTTTATCATTTTTATTAGTTCTTTATAATTCATAATGATCCTCAGTTATTTGTTGAACTAGTGGAATTAGTGGAACTGGTGGAATTAGTGAAACTAGTGGCACAATTCATAGATTTCTTAATTTCTTTTTTTTCTTTCACTTTCTCATTTACCTAATTTACTAATTTACTATTTAACCAGTTAACTAACTTATCTTTCACTTTCTCTCTCCCATTTCAACCATTTTACCAATTAACTAATTAACTATTTTTCGTGGAACTGGTGGAATTTGTATTTTCAATCATTGATTGTTTAATGTATTTTATATAACCATTCAATTCTTTTGGGAATGTTGTAACAAAATCATTTATTTCATCTTTCTGTTGTTCATTTAATAATTTTCTTGCTTTAGCTTTTCGTAACCAGTCAAAAGATTCTTCCATTGAGCCACGGGCAATATAACAGAAGTGTAGATTCTCCTTAAAATGGTATCTTCCATATCCTTCGGCAACATTTGCAGAAATCGAATCGGCAGACTTAACTAATTGAATGCCTACAGAATATTTTGCAAATTTGTCCAATTTACTACAAATATCCCAGATCATATTTGAAAACTTGAGAGCCTTAATATAAACCTTAAGCTCTTTTATTTCTTTCACTTACTCTTTCTCCCATTTCAACCATTTTACCAATT
>JAQICU010000352.1 GCA_027858325.1 Candidatus Cloacimonadota bacterium | reverse complement strand
CTCAACTTATTTCGAAAATGCATAGGGCAAAAAATACTGCGCAAAGTGCATTTCATTTTTTTAACGATTTTTGAAAATTGGTGATTTTTCTGCATAATATATCTAATTTATCTACCATTTTAGTTTTCCAATCAATGTTAATCATCTGCCGATGAATTAAATAAAGAATAATATTTGCTACTTCAAAAGCAGAACGTCTTGAATAGTTTAGAAATTTATAAAATTCCTTATCATAATTTGAGCCGGAGCCTTCAGCAATATTATTAGAAATGCTTAAACCAGCAGCTCTTAATTGTTCAGCAAATCTATACAGATGAGCCTGTTCAAGAATTTCGGAAATTTCCATACACATATCCAATATCTCGATTGCAATTTTCCAGATTTCCAAATCTTCAAATCTAAACTTACTCATCTTTTCTCCTCTGCTCTCTGCGCTCTGCGCTTTGCTCTATGCTCTTCTTGCACTACTTAAGTATCAGTTTTTCTGCTTTACCAAAATTATCATAACTGGAAATTATTACTTTTTCTCCTGCTTCCAGACCTTCCAGTAGTTCGTAGTATCTGGGGTTCATTCTTCCTAACCGAATATCACGTTTCACGGCAAATTTTCCGGTTGGATCTACAACAAATATATATTGACCACCTGTACTTTGATAAAAAGCTCCGCGTGGTACTAGTAAGGCCATTTGAGATGCGCCTAACTCCAGTTTTACTCTGAATGTTTGTCCGGTTCGGATTTGATCTGGAATGGCATCAATAAAGACAAGATCAACTCCAAATCTGCCATTTCTGACTTCAGGATAGATTTTTTTAATTCGTAATCCATAGGAAGTTCCGGTAAAATCGAATTCACCAATCAAATTAGAATTCACACGTGAAATATAATGTTCATCAATTTCCAATCTTATTTTAAATTCGTCGAGAACATGAATCTGTCCCAAACGCTGTCCGCTTCCAATTGCTTCACCAATTTCAGCATTTACGGAAACCAATAGACCTCTTACAGGTGCTTTAACTTTCAGATTTCCCAATTTTTGTCTGACGAATTCAAGGTTCATCTGCATTTGATCGACGGAGTTTTCTAATTGGACAACTTGAATCTCACGGAAAAGTGAATCTGCTTTCTGATTCTCAATGACTAATTCACGATTTTTAATCAGATAATCATATTTTTCTTTTGTCTCATCAAATTCTTTATCAGATATGTAATTTTGTTTAAATAGATTTATGCTATTTTGATAATTTCTTTTTTGGATACCAAGTTGATAATTTAGGTCGAGTAACTGTCTTTTCAAACTGAGTTTATTTTGTTCCATAGAAAGACGAGTATTACGCAAAGTATTTATTTGTTCAGCAAGATTGGCTTCACGGTTCATGACATCTAAATGCAGATTTGTATTGCTTAATCTCAATATTACCTCATCTTTCTCTACCATGACGCCTTCTTCTATTAAAAGTTCTTCTACCCGACCACCTTCCATAGCATCCAGGTAGATCGTACTTATGGGCTCAACTGTACCGGTTTGAGTTATATAGTCTTGAAAATAGTCGTTTTGCACTTCCTCAATGGATATCCGCTCTTTTTGCACATTAAACTTGGAAGTATGATCTCCGAATATTAGATTATAAAGTATTATGATGGCAATAATTCCACCCAATGAAACCCATAGTATTTTCTTCGGTGTCCAATTTTTCTTTTCAATTGCTCTGTCCATTCTCAAACTCCTTTTACTTTCATATCGAATTAAAGCAAATTATGTGCCAAACACGTAAACGTCCGATATACAAAGAAATATGGAAAAGATATTACCATAATATGTTCGGAAACGTACAGCTGAATGTACGGTGGTGGACAGTTTTTTTGTTGACGGTTTTGGTTTATGAAAATTAGTATGCAGTTGGTTTTGAAAAAAGTGAAAAAATTAGGTTTTGGGAGTTTGTTAAATGGAAAAATTTGGTAAAATTCTGATTATTGATGATAATGAAGATATTCTATTCAGTTTAAAACTACTTTTAAAGAATCACGTTGAGACAATCCACACTGAAATAAATCCGGATAGGATTCCAGGATTAATGAATAGTGAAAATTTTGATGTGATCCTGCTGGATATGAACTTCACAAGAGATATGATCGGAGGTCAGGAAGGTTTTTACTGGCTTGAGAAAATTCTTGAGATCGATCCTTCGGCTGTTGTGGTTTTTATTACAGCTTATGGAGATGTTGAACGAGCTGTGAAAGCTATCAAAGCCGGAGCTGTGGACTTTGTATTAAAACCCTGGCAGAATGCAAAATTGCTGGCTACAATATCTTCCGCGCTAAAATTACGCGGTTCCTTGATCGAAGCTAATAAATTAAGACTCACCAGAAATGAATTATGCAAGAAGCTGGATCAGCCGTTTCACGATTTTATCGGTGATTCTGCCGAAATGCATAAAGTATTCAATACGATCATGAAAGTAGCTTCCACCGACGCCAGCATATTAATATTAGGAGAAAATGGAACTGGAAAAGAACTTGTTGCCAGAGCTTTACATCGGAATTCAGCTCGCAGGAACGATGTGTTTTTAAGTGTCGATCTGGGAGCGATTAGTGAAACATTATTTGAGAGTGAACTCTTTGGTCATATGAAAGGCTCTTTCACCGACGCGAAAAAAGACAAACCGGGCAGATTAGAAATTGCTTCCGGAGGTACTCTTTTTCTTGATGAGATCGGAAATCTTTCACTTACCCTGCAATCGAAATTATTGACTGCACTCGAGAAAAGAGAAGTGATCCGGGTCGGTTCGAATAAACCAATACCTATAAATGTCCGTTTGATCTGTGCTACCAACATGCCGATCTACCAAATGGCTAAGGAAGGAAAATTCCGTCAGGATCTTCTCTACCGCATAAACACTGTTGAGATCACCCTGCCGCTACTAAGCGATAGAGACGATGATATTCCCTTATTAGTCGAACATTTTTTGCAGCAATTTACCCATAAATATAAAAAAAATATTAAAGATATTAGTTCCTCGGCAATAAAAAAACTTCGTCAGTACAGTTGGCCGGGAAATGTGCGGGAATTGCAGCATGCTGTAGAGAGAGCTGTTATACTAAGCGAATCTAAAATTTTGCAACCGGGTGATTTCATGCTGAAGACACATCAAAGCAACGGAACTGAAGGAACGTTAGGCACCTATAAAATTGAAGATATTGAACGTGATGTTATTCAACGAGCAATACGAAAAAGTAACGGCAATATCAGTCAGGCTGCTAAAGAACTGGGATTGACCAGGGCTTCTTTATATCGAAGATTGGAAAAATATGGTTTATAAAAATTTTAAAATTAATATAGTTGTTCGCATAATTCTGATCATTGTAATGATACTGGCTGTGTTCATTTCAATTTATAGATTTGGGTTCAATGTGACACCGATATTGCTGGCAGCATTGATTATTTTTCAGATCATTGATCTAATCAGATATGTCCAGAAAACGAATATGTATTTAACAAGCTTTTTGGAATCGATCCGTTATGCCGATTTTTCACGCAGTTTTAAACTGGAAGGTTTGGGAACAGCTTACGATGAGATGAAAGAAGCTTTTAATGATGTGATCACAGATTTTCAGAAGATCCGTACCGAAAAAGAAGAACATTATCATTACCTGCAAAATGTAATTCAACATATTGGTATTAGTCTCATCGCTTTTCAAAAAGATGGCTCTGTAGAGATGATCAACAACAGTGCTAAAAAACTTTTTCAGATCAGTAAACTGAAAAATATTAGAGAGTTGGGAAGTTACAGTTCAGAACTGGTGGAAAAGCTGATAAAGATGAAATCCGGCGATCGAATTCTGGTTCAGGTTATCGATAACGATATGATGATGCAATTGGCGATCTATGCTACCGAATTCAAGATAAGGATGCAAAGTATTATTTTGGTTTCCATCCAAAACATTCAATCTGAATTGGAAGAACAGGAGATGGCAGCCTGGCAAAAACTTATTCGCGTACTCACACATGAGATCATGAATTCTATTACACCAATAGCCTCACTATCTTCCACCATAAATGAATTGTTAAAAGATATTGATACAACAGATAACAAACCTCATATGATCGATGATGAAACAGTGGACGATATCAGGAATTCTCTGCGAACAATTTCCAAAAGAAGTACAGGTTTAATCCATTTTGTGGAATCTTATCGTAATCTGACCAAGGTACCGAAACCTAAATTCAATATCATCCTGGTAAAAGAGATATTCAATAATGTCCACTTGTTGATGGAAAAGGATCTCAAGATGAACGGAATTGAATGCGTGATCGATATTTCATCAGCCAGTTTGGAATTAACTGCTGATGAGGAACTGATAGAACAAGTGTTGATAAATATTGTTAAGAATGCAATGCATGCACTATCTAATGCTAAGGATGCTAAAATTATAATGAGAGCCTTTTTGGATAAACGTGGTAAGATCGCTGTGCAGGTAATAGATAACGGACCGGGAATTCTGGAAGAAGTTATCGACAAAATTTTCGTACCCTTCTTTACAACAAAACCGGATGGTTCAGGTATCGGGTTAAGTTTATCCAAACAGATCATGAGAATGCACGGAGGTACTCTCACTGCGCAATCAGAACCAAATGTGAAGACTAATTTTACGTTACGCTTCTAAATTGATCTTTCCTGCAAATCCGGTATTTTTAATCTCCTTCCCTGTTGAAGATAACCATATATTCATTAAAATGAAAAAATAGCTTGCATTTATTAAGTAATACATTATCTTGTACTAAGATATTCATTTTAATGAAAAAAGAGGTAATGATGAATAAAATAAAATTTGGCAGCATAATCAAGGAACGACGCAGGATTTTGAAGATCAATCAGGAAGATCTTAGTGAAATTTCGGAAGTAGCTTTACATACTATCAGCGATATTGAATCGGGTAAGGGGAATCCTACTTTGCAGGTAATGACAAAAATATGTGGGGTTCTGGGATTGGAACTCAGTGTTAGAATTAAAGGTGAAGAATAATGAAAGCGACAGTCTATTTCAAGCAGCAGTTGGCCGGGATATTGGAAAAAACGACTTCTGGATATTATTTTGAATATGATGAAAAATATCTTGCAGATCCAATAGCTAAATCTATTAGCTTTTCATTACCCAAAAGTCAAAAGAAATTTTATGCTAAACAACTCTTTCCATTTTTTCATGGACTGCTCACGGAAGGTTTTGCAACTAAAATCCAATCTCGTAAACTAAAGATAGATGAGAAAGATTATTTTACCCGGCTTATTAGGACAGCAACTGTAGACACAATAGGATGTGTAATTATTGAGGAGATGAAATGAGTGTGTGTCTGGGGTGTTTAAAACAAATTGAAAACAAGGTTTATTGCAATGCCTGTCAGCGGAACGTGTTTAATGGGAAATCTCCGACATTATATCTAAAAAAATCTGAATTTCAATCTATCCGTTACCAAAAAATCGATCATTTCTCAATCTCCGGTGTGCAGGATAAGATCTCCCTGAAATTATCAGGAAAAGATCTGATTTCCACAACCGGCGAGGGTGAATATATTCTTAAACCTGTTCCCAGCATAAATGTAGAGCAATTGCAATTTGATGTTCCTGCTAATGAACATTTGACCATGCAGATTGCTAAGCAAATATTTAAAATTCAAACAGCCGAAAATGCTTTGATAAATTTTCAAGATGGTGAATCTGCTTACATTACAAAACGGTTTGACCGGTATGATGGACACAAAATCCATCAGGAGGATTTCTGCCAAATTGGAGGAATATCACCGGAAACAAATGGTCCCAATTTTAAATATGAAAGTAGCTATCATGAGATGGGAGAAATTATTAAAAAGCATTGTGTTGCACCCAAGATCGAGATTGAAAAGTTGTATAAACTGGTTTTGTTCAATTATATGTTTGGTAATGGTGATGCGCATCAAAAAAATTTCTCACTTATCGAAACTATAAATGGTGACTTTGTACTTTCTCCCGCTTATGATCTGCTTAATACCAATATTCATTTTCCGGAAGAAAGCAGGATGGCCTTAGATTTGTTAAAACATTTTGAGACTGAACATTATAAAATTAATGCTTTTTACGGATTTGAAGATTTTATGAAATTGGGTGAGTTTTATGGAATTAAATCGAATAGAAATAAAAAAATGATCTTAGAGTTTCCAGCCCAAAGAGAGAAAGTAGAAAAACTGATCTCACGCTCATTTTTAAGTCAGGAAGGTAGGAAAAAGTACCTGGAGATCTTTCTAGATAGATTGAAAGCAATGATAGAATAATTTCAGCAAAGTAATTATAATATAAGAGCAAAATATTCATTAAAATGAATAATAAGATATATCTGAGAACAATATTCCTGCTGAAGTTACTGAATATTCATTAAAACGAAAATTATCGTAGGGGCGATTCATGAATCGCCCCTACTACTAAAATCCCTAAAACGTTGTTACATCTACGAAATTGAAATCATCGATCAGCAGAGTCGGAACCTTGGCATAATATTCCTGCTGAACACTTGGTCCCAGCGCCAGGATGCGTTTGGTAGCATCGTGCAGGATCTCGTTCCAGCGGAAATTCGTTACAGATTTCTGGATCTTGCCGTCTTCGAAATAGAGTACTCCATCACGGGTCAATCCTGTCCATTCACCGGTTTTACGGTCAGTGGGACGGATATACCAGAAATTATTGATGATTACGCCGCGATCTACCATCTTCATCATTTCACTTTCAGTTGTATCTCCGCCTTCCACGATGATGTTGTAGGGGCGCAAAGCTTTCAAATTAATCTGTTTAGCGTAGTATCTATCTGCACTCATATTCTTGAGTATACCGTTTACGATCCAGTCGATATTCTCAGCCGGAACTCCGCCATTTAAGAATTTGCTGGCTTCCAGATCGGGATCATCCAGGCGAGAACGAAAAGTGAATTTATCGCCGAAGAATTTCTTTCCGATCTGATCTGTGAAGGGAGTATGACCTTCATCAGCAGTGCGTCTGTCAAACGTCCAGATAAGATAGAACAGCCAGTTTAAAACAGCAGCCGGGCGCAGGATCACAGGAATTCTCCCTTTTGCCAATTGTACCGGATTATTCAAACTATCGAATTGAGAATTCAATTGCTCGATCATGGTAAGCATACTGAATTTGGCATGATCTTTCACTGATCTGGATACTTTTGTTTCCACTCCCTCTTTTTTCAAAGTCATAGAGTGAGAGAAGCTGGTTGATCTATCAAAACCTTCAAAGCCGTTCTTGGTAACCAGGAAAGTATCCTGCACATGCTTTTCGGAAATTCCGGAAAGTTTAGCGTCTTTACCTTCAGCATTTTTTACGCAGGTCAGGATATCATCAACGATTTTTTCTACCGGCAGATCAGCAGTACTCTGGGCATAATTATCTACTTCCGGCAGGTCATGTGCTGGTTCGCTTCCGACAAATTCCGGATCGGGCTGATTTAATTTTGCCATCCCTTCAGCAGTTTTTATCAGGTATTTCAAAGAATCTTCATCCAGATTATTACCCGAGGCTTCACCGTTTTTACTATCGAAAGTTACCCTTAAATTTACATTCAATTTATTGCCGGAAATGTGCTGGGTAATACCATTCTGAGCAAAACGGGTCAGCAAGTCTTCCGAGCCATTGATGCTGAAATTAAAGTCATCAGCGTTACTATATTTACGAATAAATTCGGCAGCTTTTTGCCTATCTTTTTTAGTTATCATTGGGAACCTCCTACGCGGATATTACGGAAACGGGCTAAAGCACCGCCATGCGTCATCCTGCCACGTTGACCGGGTTGACCTTTACCGCAATTCGTCACACCGAATGTTTTAAAGAAACGGTCATCACAGATCGCATCAACGCTGTTCCAGAATTCTGGATTGTTCGATTTATAAAGAACTTTCTTGAGTGGCCGCACTTTCTTGCCGTTCTTGATCTCCCAGAACATATCACCGCCAAATTGGAAATTGACCCGATGCTGATCGATGGAGAAGGAACCGCGCCCTTCGATGTAAACGCCATCTTCTGTATCTGCGATCAATTCCTGCGGTGTGAGTGGTTCTTTGCCTGGTTGAAGATAAAGATTTGGAATTCGATTGATCGGAAAATCGAAATAGTTAGTTGCCCTATTACAGCCCCGACTCATTTCCAAACCGATCAGAGGGGCAGTGGCTCGTGTATTGCCGTATTCATTCAAAATGCCATCTTTAATAATATACCATTTCTGGTTGGGAACACCATCATCATCATAACCAGCTGTGGAGAGTCCACCTTCAAGGGTATTATTAGCTACAAAATTAACGATCTGAGCACCGTATTGATAATTTCCTAGTTTTTCGGGAGTGGCAAAACTGATGCCGGCAAAATCTGCTTCCCAGCCCAGAACTCTGTCCAGTTCAGTTGGATGTCCCACAGATTCGTGCATGGTAAGTGCCATGTGGTTGGGATCGAGCAGGAGTGTTTTTCGCTCCTCCGCACCAAGGGAATCGGCGTGAACTTTCAGGATCGCCTCTTCTGCCACCTGCACAGCCTTGTCGGACAGGTTCAGGCTTTGTACCCATTCCCAGCCTCTGGCCTGACCTCCATGACTGAAAGTTCGGCTTTGGCTATCACCGTTCGCTACTGCTGTAGCAGTGAAGGTTGAATCGATATAAACTGTATGAATATCCAGCCTGCTGCCTAAAGTAGATGCAAACAGTTTCTCATCTTTGCGGCATTCCAGCATGAAAACTGCCAGTTTGATCTCTGCAAAGTTTAACATGGTTTTGTTCACTTCCATCATTAATTCCACTTTTTCGCTGAGCGGAACATCAAACGGATCTAGACAATACGGTGTTTTATAGGAATCAATATAACCTCTTTCATGCGCCAGAACCAGTCCCTTTCCATACTTTATCCGACCCGATTCTTTGGCGATAGCGAAAGCTTTTTTCACTGTTCCATTTACAGCATCTTCAGTAAAAACATTATTATGAGCGAAACCCCAGGCACCATCTTTGAAAACTCTGATCCCGTAACCGTAGATCTCGTTGAGTGAAGTGTTCTTCAAGCTTAAGTTACGCAGATAGATCATTTCGGTACTCGATTTTTGAATGCGGATATCGGCATAATCAGCTCCCAGTGACTTTGCCGTATCCATTGCCAGTGATAGAAAATCCACTAAAACCTCCTAATTAAATTAATTTGAAATTTGAAATGAAAAATGTGAAATTGAGTAGTTGGTGTCAAGTTGAAAGGAAATTTAACCACGAATTTACACGAATTAACACTAAGAATGGCTCACGGTTTTGCACTGAAGAAGAAGGATGCCCGGAGTAGTCTTTGCGAGGTAACTTGCTCTATGATCTTACGAAGCAATCTCTGTTGTTACTAAAGTAATCAACCTTAAAAGTGTTAAGCAAAAAATAGCTTGAAAGAAACGCTTTCAAGGTTTCATTTCCTGGCACTCTTTCCAGCGAAAACAATTCTTCACATGATCATTAACCAATCCGGTAGCCTGCAGATGTGAATAAATGATGATCGAACCAAGGAATTTGAAACCACGCTGTTTCAAATCCGAACTAATCCTGTCGGATAGTTCGGTTCTGGCTGAAATTTGTGAAACATCTGTCCATTCATTTACCAATGGTTTACCACCCACGAATCCCCAAAGGTAATTACAGAAACTTCCGTATTCTTTCTGGATATCGATAAACATATTTGCATTATTTATAGAAGATTTGATTTTGCGACGATTACGGATGATTCCGGCATTCTGCATCAATTCTTCGATTTTCTTCTCATCGTATTTAGCGACTTTATTTACATCAAAACCATCATAAGCGGCCCGGTAGTTTTCACGTTTCTTTAAGACAGTGTGCCAGCTCAGTCCGGCCTGAGCAGATTCCAGCACAAGGAACTCAAACTGCTTTTGATCATCATAAACAGGCACTCCCCATTCATCATCGTGATAACGGACGTATAATTCATCAGCTGTTCCCCAGGGACAACGATTCATAACAATTCCTCAATTTAAATTATTTCTTTAACAAAATTCACAGTCCACATTATCCAGTCAACCGATCCCAGAAATCCACCTTTGATGAATATCCAACTGAATTTGAATCCACCGATCACAAAAGTTATAAGGAACCCATAACATACGATATTTGCAGAAATCAAAAAAATGCATGAAAATACTTTTCCCGTTTTGGTAATATCGGTTTGATGAAATCCAAATTCCTGCAGTGTTGAAAATACATGATACGAGGTGAAAAATCCCATTACTGCATAGAAATATTTATAAAATTCTGCGTTAATTATCAAATACAAAGGAAGCAGCAACAGTGCAAAGGTAGGTATAAAATAGGGTGCAAGAGTTATTACAAAATTACTACTGTGTAGAGCAATATGTCCTCCTTCATTTTCAGTTGCATGAAATCTGGTTATCCTCTTAAAAAATAGTAATCCAACTAAAAGGTGTGTTAGTTCATGTTCGAAAGTTGAGAAGAAATGATTGCGTTTAAACCATCCGAACCACATTGGCAGGAATACTCCAAATCCAATAAGAAAGAATTTTAATGACTGCTGGGTAAAGTTGATCCTTTTGAAAATATCAATTAGTGTGAGTGTATAACTAATTGCCAGGAAAACTGCAAGTATAAGAATAATTATCTTAAAAAACTTCATAAAACCTCCGATGTTTTATCTATTTTAGCAACATCAATATTTTATTTCAATAACATTATTTTTTTTAAACTTTCCTGATCTTCACTATTAAGTTTAATAAAATAAATTCCAGATGAAACTCCAATACCATTATTATCAGTACCGTCCCAAACAACAGAATATTTATTACTCCCAACTTGTGTCATCCTGAGCGTAGACGAAGGATTGGGAGTCTGGAGATAATCATTACCTGACCCTTCGACTCCGCTCAGGGTGACAGGTAGAGATTTAACTTTCTGTCCTTTAAGGTTATAAATTTCTAAAGTTACAAATGAGGATATTTGTGTTAACAAGAAAGAAATTGTCGTAGAAGGATTGAACGGATTGGGATAATTGGTCAGTTGAAAATCTTGTGGAACTAATGGATTCTCTGCAGAAGCATTAAAGTCTGCTACTACTGAAACAGAAGTATTTCCATTTGCTGGAATATCAACTGAAGCATAACAAACTGCAAATTCACCTGATTCATCTATCTGGTTTACTGTTCCATTATAAACAAGATACTCTTCAGCATTCGCTGGCATGATGAATCGTAATTGAGCCTCTGTAAAATTTAGATTTTGGGAGTTCTCAATATAGCAGAACAGACTATCGGCAGAACCATTATTAGCAGGTGTGAAGGTGGCATTGAGATCTTCTCCATCCCAGCCTGCGTAGACCGTATTGGTGGGTTCAAGAATGCCATTATTCACGTTGATCACTCGATAGGCACGATTTCCGTCACAGGTGCTTTCGGTAGACAAATTATAAGGGGGAGATGTAATGTTGCCGGAATTGGAATGGATATGACCATAAAGAGCCATCTCTATCTCCAGCTCCCCCAGATCGATCTGCTCGGAGAAATCGTAATGGTAGAATAGTACTTGTGATTCGCTTGCCGATGCCAGGGAAAGATCGTTCTCAAGCCACTGCATCTGCAGATCAGTAAAACTTTCACTTCCATAGATATTATACATATAGCTATCGTAATTTAGGTAAGCCTCCATACCGATGAAGTGAGTTTGCCCGTAATCGAAACTGTAATTCTGAGTATAATAGGGATCAGCAGGAGGAGGAGCCTGCAACCAGTTCCAACCGAAAAAGTTCCACCAGTTGCGTCTGGCTGTTCCCTGCGAAGGAGGAGAGCTGTCCCAGCCACCGATATCATGGTTGCCCGAAGTTAAATAAAGCGGAACTTCCAACTCTTCCAAAAGTATTTGGGTTTTGGTATAAACCCGGCGGTTCTCAAACTCTTCCATCTCTCCTTCATTTACTATATCACCGGTAAATAGAACAAATTCCGGATTGATCAGATTGATATCTCTGATCACTTCACGAAAATCATTAACCTCTGTAGAATCGGTCAAAGAGGCAGGATCAGGATAGAAAATGTGGGTTGGAAGATGTGAATCCGTTATGTGAATAAAACAGTAATCTGTTTTTATTTCAGGAATAAGCTGAACAGCATTCTTGGCTGTATCTGCAGCGATCCCAGCGGCACTTACCACCAGATCGTAGAGTTCATAAATATCGGGGACAGGAGCAGAAACTGTTAATTTCCATCTCTCCAGATCGGTATCATAAAAGGTGTTTGAGATATCTAGCGGAATTGTTTTATTAAAATGGATCAGCTCTGATAACCAGCCGGTAGTTGTTTCATCTGCCAGACAGACAATTGTAAATTCTTCATTTGGTATTGTGATCTGGGGAATATTCTGAAGAGGTCTTTGAATAACCGTGAGAGTATCACCGATCGGTGTATTTTCCAATAGTAAAATTATATCCTCTATTGAAAAATATTCCACAGAAATATCATCAATAATGAATTCTGAAAATTCCAGTTCTCCGCTGCCGCTTTCTAAACCGCTGAAATTTAATTTGAGAAGAATTTCCATATTTTCAAATGAAAAATTCCCATTATAGGAAACAGAAATAGTTCCATTTCCTATTGGCTCAACTTCAATTGTTCCAGTTGCTGAAAGTGTTCCACTTGTTTCATAATCTACATATTCAATCACATCTGAATTGTACTGTAATTCAAATTGATACGATTGAGCTTGTCCCTGATTAAATAAAGTAAGATTTATGGGAATCTCAATTTCTTGTGGAGAAAATATCATCTGCTCAGAAACAGAGATAATATAATTTTCCGTTGTTGATGAAATAGAGTTTAAACTGATAGGATTCAGTTGGAATTCTTCCCAAAAGTAGGTAACAAATCCAGAAATCCACAATGGATAACCCACTACAAGCGGGATGCCCATTTCCTGCATATTCATAAATCCTGTACTAATCGTGCATTCGCTACCGGACTCAGAAATTTCCCACTGTCCCCACTCATCATAAGTTTGGGCGACAATAACATCTAACACCCATACCTTAACACTCTCTTTGGCTTCACTTCTGATCTGAGACAAATAACTTGGACCAATCGCCGGCAGGGTGTTTCCGGAAGAGACTATTTGGCAGGAAATCAAGTTGCTAAGCTCAGTAAATCCCCAATATTCATACACTTCCGCTTCTATAATAACGCTGTCACCTACTGCAACATTCTGATCATTATCATAAACATAGATCCCTTCCCAATCATTGCCTTCCTGTGTAATAAAGAATCTTCCGTTATTAAAATCAGTTGCAAGCACAATGCCACCGGTTGTGATAACTTGACCTTCATAAGGGGAAGGATAGGTTCCATTCCCTCCTGGGTTTGTTGTATATTGAATATCGTAAATACTGATACTATATAGAATCGTAAGGCTGAGCATAAAAATAAACAGGATGATTTTTCTCATCGTCTCTCCTAAAGAGCTAAAATAATTCTCTATTTTCTTCTGGAAAAAATTGAGAACCTTTAATTAGTGTAAAGGGAAATAATTGTGTATTAAAAAATAACTTGCAAAAAATAAAACTAATTATTATATCACTATTATAAATTTTCTAATCAGGAGGAGTAATGAATGAACTAATACCTAAGCTAATTGAATGGGGATCTGCTTTCGGTATAAAACTGATCGCAGCTGTGGTAATTTTGATCATAGGTCGCATCGTGGTGAAAAGCATCAAAAAACTGATCGTAAAACTAATGAATAAGCGCAATGTTGATCCAATAGTAACAAGTTTTGCGTCTTCACTTACTTACAGTGCATTATATATTTTTGTAATTCTGGCTGCCTTGGCGCAAGTTGGAATACAAACTACTTCATTTATGGCAATAATTGGTGCAGCCGGTCTGGCAATTGGTCTAGCTCTGCAGGGTTCACTTTCCAATTTTGCATCAGGTTTTCTGATAATTCTGTTCAGACCATTCAAATTGGGAGATTATGTTGAAGCTGGTGGAGTATCCGGTAGTATCACTAAGATCAGTGTTTTTACAACAGAGATCAATACGATCGATAATAAAAAGATCATCGTACCCAATTCACAGATCATGAATGGTACGATCACTAACTACACAGCAGAAAAAACGAGAAGAGTTGACATGGTTTTTGGTGTTAGCTATGAATCAGATATAAAGCAGGTAAAAGAAATTCTAACTGGAATTATTGAAAAACATAAACTGATCTTGAAAGATCCTGAACCATTTGTGCGACTGAGTGAAATGGCTGACAGCTCGTTGAATTTCAAAGTACGGGTCTGGACGAAAACTGAAGATTATTGGACTGTCTATTTTGATCTGACAGAAAGCACAAAAGAAGAATTTGATAAAAACGAAATTAGTATTCCCTTCCCGCAAATGGATGTTCATATGATCAAGGAATAAGGAGAAAAAAAATGAAAAAAATTATTTTAGTAGTATCCATTATTGCAGTAACAACAGTGTTATTTGCAATCGATTACAATACGGGTATCGGCGTTAGAGGTGGTTTATCTAACGGTCTTACAATTAAGCACTTTATAGGTGAAAAAACTGCAATTGAAGGTCTGCTTGCTACAAGATGGGGTGGTTTGAACATTACGGGATTATATGAAATCCATAAAGCAGCAGCTTTTGATGTAGAGCGTTTAAACTGGTATTATGGTTTAGGTGCTCATGTTGGTTTCTGGAGTGGAAAAGATGTTGGATGGGCAGATGATGATAAAGATTATACTGTTATAGGAGTTGATGGAGTTATTGGAATTGAATATAACTTTAAAGAATTTCCTTTCAACATTGGTTTGGATTGGAAACCTGCCTTTAATTTAACTGGAAATACTGAATTCTGGGGTGATAGTGGAGCACTATCAATAAGGTTTGTTTTTTAGCAAAAAGCTTATTTAGGCTTGGAATTATCCAGGACTTTATAAAAAAATAGGAGACTTAAAATGAAAAAAATTAGTTTATTATTAATAGTTATTATAGCGGCAGCAGGATTAATGGCAGAAAATTGGAATTCTGCTGCAGATATTTCTCTTACCATGAACCAAAATGCTTACAGTGACAATTGGACAGGTGAGGAAAAGGGTTCGATCTCCTGGGTATTCAATGCAAATTTCTTAGCAGAAAAACAGTTAGCAACAAAAGTACATAATAAGAATACACTTAAACTTGCTTTTGGTCAAACTCACACTCAAATGTTAGATGAGCAGGGAGAAAAATATTGGGCAAAGCCAGATAAATCTACTGATTTAGTTGAATTTGAATCGATGTTCCGT
>JAQICU010000335.1 GCA_027858325.1 Candidatus Cloacimonadota bacterium | reverse complement strand
GTTTATAATTCACTTCCAATGAATTCGGCTAAAGTTCTTGCACAATTTATGCTCGATTTCGAGAAAGCGAATAAGTAATACACAATAAATTATATCATGCGGGTTTTCCAATAACTTTCGGGAATCCCGCATTTATTTATGAAAGAAACAATAATTCCCAAAGGTCAACATACGATAGATTTTTCTGATCTCAGATTGATCCATCTTGCCTTCTTCACTGCCTTTGCTATTGCAATATATGTAGTAGAAAGTTTCATTCCCAAACCTTTCCCATTCATGAAGCTTGGCTTGGCAAATATTGTTGTTTTGTTACTGTTGGTTTCCGGGAATGTGCGATATGCACTTCTTGTGATAATTGGAAAAACAGTTGCAGGTGGTTTCTTCAGCGGATTATTCTTAAGCCCGACAACGCTTCTTTCTATTAGTGGAAGCTTATGCTCACTTTGTGTAATGACATTTGTTATAAAGAGCAAAGTTCGTTTTAGTATAATCGGGATCAGCATCTTAGGCGCAGTAACTCACAATTTGGCTCAAATTGCAGTTGTCCGTTTGATACTTATAAAAGAAAATACAATATTTTATTTGACGCCGCTTCTAATTATTATGGGAATAGTTACAGGAATTATTATAGGTTATATAGCAAAATTATTTATGGATAGGATTAATGGAAATAAATAAAAAAGTAGTAATTAAATATTTGTTCATTTTGTTAATACTCATCACATTTTTTATAGGAATGGGATTCGGTCTGTTCCGATATTATAGTAGAGAGCTCCCTCCGCTTTCTGAGTTACAAAGTTATGAGATGAAAGTAGGTTCCGAAATTTATGATCGTAACGATAATTTGATCCATATTTTTTATGTAGAGAAGAGACAACTAACACATTTAGAAGAGCTACCCGATTATCTTACCAAAGGTATCATGGCGGTTGAAGACAAGAATTTCTACAAGCATTGGGGTATGGATCAATTGGGGCTTGTTCGAGCAATTGTTATTGATGTAAGTAAGGGAGATTTTTCTCAGGGAGCAAGTACGATAACGCAACAGCTTGCTCGAAATATGTTCCTCTCACTCGATAAACAAATCCCGCGTAAGATCAAAGAACTTATACTAGCGATCCGCATTGAAAAGAACTTTTCTAAAGATGAAATATTGGAAATGTATCTAAATAAATCCCCATTTGGTCCTGGATTATATGGTATTGAGGTAGGATCAAAGAAGTATTATGGAAAGGATGCAAAAGACCTTTCTATTCCGGAAGCAGCACTTCTAATTGGAATGCCGCAGCTTCCAAGTGCTTATTATCCCTTCCGTTATCCAGAACGAGCAATTCGTAGAAGGAACATTGTTCTAAGGCGAATGTTTGAAGAAAAGGTGATTACTGAGGAAGAATATGCCGAAGCTCGTGAAACCGAATTGGAATTATTTGAACCAACTGGAAATTTCGGAGCTAAAGATTATTATATAGAATTTATTCGCCGAAGGTTAGAGCGTGAATTTGGTACAACACAGCTGTTTGCAGGTGGTCTTAAAATTTATACTACACTGGATATGGATCTTCAGGAATATGCCGATTCTGTATTGAATATGAACTTGCGAAAATTCGAGAATAAAAATAATTATGAATTCAAATATGATGATTTCCCCCCAGATACAATAAATATAGTAACTCCTTATGTTCAGGGTGGTGTGTTTTCTATAGAACCGGAAACAGGTTATGTGCGGGTGATGATAGGTGGCAGGAACTTTAATCATAGTAAATTGAACCGTGTGATGCAGTCAATCAGGCAACCAGGTTCTTCCTTCAAACCGATTTTGTATTCTACCGCTATTGTTAACGGCTACACTCCAGCCACAATAATCAAGGATGAGCCGTTCTCTTTTATCCAGAATGACACACTTTTCTGGAGTCCGAAAAACTACTCAAATCTCAATTTCGGGTACACCCGATTACGTACCGGATTGAAAAAATCCAGAAATGTGTATGCAGCTAAGACAATATTTGATATTGGTCCCCGAAAAGTTATGGAATTTGCCGAACGATTTGGAATTACCACCCCCGTCTATCCTTTCTATACACTTGCGGTTGGCAGCATGGAAGTAAAACCTTATCAATTAATAACTGCCTACACAACATTCCCCAATGGTGGTGAACGAGTGAAACCGATATTTATTAGAAGGGTCGAAGATAAATATGGTACAATCCTTAAAACAAATGAACCCGAAAAGATCAGGGTAATGAATGAGCAGGCAGCATATATTATGGCTAATATGATGCAGTCGGTTTGCGAGGATGGAACCGGTGTAGGAATTCGCTGGCAATCCGGTTTTGAAACTCTTGGATCTATCAGCTATAAGTGGAATGCAGCCGGTAAAACAGGGACTACAG